>NZ_JBEXTB010000007.1:0-201568 GCF_040613915.1 Streptomyces sp. NPDC006193 | reverse complement strand
CGTTGATTTTTGGCACGCTGTTGAGTTCTCAAGGAACGGTCGCTTCCTTCGTACTCACCCTCTCGGGCTTTCCTCCGGGCGCTTCCCTTCGGTGTTTCAAACTCTACCAGGCTTTTTCCGTGTCTCCGACCGCCCCCTGCGAGCACGCAGAAGAAGATCCAGAGATAGGATCTGATGAGTTGGTTGCTGCCGGGCCAGGACGTTGTTGCACGCCGCTCGGCCCCCTGCAGGAGTACGACTGTACACGGAGCCCGGAAGACGGTGCAAATCTGCTGGGTTGGTGGTCTAGACCACTAGCTGGTAGCTTCTGTCCGGAACCACCACTTCGCTTGACATACCCTGCTGCTCAGTGCGGCTCCACTGCTGGGAGGCTTCCCATGACCACCGTGACGTCCCCTCTTGCTGGTCGGGCCATCGGACTGGCCGCGGTGCCGGATCCGGTCTTCTCCGGGGCCATGGTCGGCCCGGGAACCGCCATCGACCCCGTGCGGGAGCCCTCCGAGGCCGTCGCACCCGTGGACGGCGTCATCGTTTCCCTCCATCCGCACGCGTTCGTCGTGGTGGACGAGAGCGGCCACGGCGTGCTCACCCATCTCGGCATCGACACCGTCCAGCTGAACGGCGAGGGCTTCGAGCTGCTCGTCGACAAGGGCGACACCGTGTCCCGCGGCCAGAGCATCGTGCGCTGGGACCCCTCCGCCGTCGAGGCCGCCGGCAAGTCCCCGGTGTGCCCGGTCGTCGCGCTCGAAGCCACCGCCGAGTCCCTCTCCGATCTCCGTGACAGCGGTGACGTGAAGACCGGCGACAGCCTCTTCTCCTGGAAGTGACGCAGCGCCGTCCCGGGACGGCGGACAGGACAACCACCGCGGCGGCGGAGCCCGCCGCACTATCGGAGACGGGTGAGATGGAGACAACGCTGCGAGGCGTCGGCGTGAGCCATGGCGTGGCGATCGGCGAGGTCCGGCACATGGGCACGGCGGTGCTGGAGCCGCCGGCCAAGCAGATCCCCGCCGAGGAGGCGGAGCGCGAGCAGGGGCGGGCGCGGCAGGCCGTCGACGCCGTGGCCGCGGACCTCACGGCGCGCGGCAACCTCGCGGGGGGCGAGGCGCAGGCCGTCCTCGAGGCGCAGGCCATGATGGCGCAGGACCCCGAGCTGATGGCGGACGTGAACCGGAGGATCGCCGTCGGCAGCACCGCCGAGCGCGCGGTGTACGACGCGTTCGCGGCGTACCGGGAGCTGCTGGCCGGTGCCGGCGAGTACCTCGCCGGGCGGGTGGCCGACCTGGACGACGTGCGGAACCGGATCGTCGCCCGCCTGCTGGGCGTTCCGATGCCGGGCGTCCCGGACAGCGACGAGCCCTATGTGCTCGTGGCCCGGGATCTGGCGCCTGCCGACACGGCTCTGCTGGACCCGTCGCTGGTGCTCGGCTTCGTGACCGAGGAGGGCGGTCCGACCAGTCACAGCGCCATCCTGGCGCGGGCGCTGGGGGTGCCGGCCGTCGTGGCGCTGCCCGGTGCCGTCGAGCTCGCCGAGGGCACGGTGATCGCCGTGGACGGCAGCACCGGCGATGTCTTCGTGAACCCGAGCGACGGGAAGAAGGCCGAGCTGGAGGCCGCGGCGGCCGCGCGCAGGGCGGCGCTGGCCGCGTCGACCGGGCCCGGGGTGACTGCGGACGGGCACAAGGTGCCGCTGCTGGCCAACGTGGGCGGGCCCGCGGACGTGCCTGCGGCGGTGGAGGCCGGCGCCGAGGGCGTCGGTCTGTTCCGTACCGAGTTCCTGTTCCTGGACGACAGCAAGAACGCTCCTTCCGAGGAGAAGCAGGTGGAGGCCTACCGGCAGGTGCTGGAGGCGTTCCCCGAGGGCCGAGTGGTCGTGCGGGTGCTGGACGCGGGTGCGGACAAGCCGCTGGACTTCCTGACGCCGGCGGACGAGCCGAACCCCGCGCTCGGCGTGCGGGGGCTGCGGACCCTGCTGGACCACCCCGAGGTGCTGCGCACGCAGCTGACCGCGCTGGCGAAGGCGGCGGAGGGGCTGCCGGTCCACCTGGAGGTCATGGCGCCGATGGTGGCGGACCGCAAGGACGCGAAGGCCTTCGCGGACGCCTGCCGGGAAGCGGGGCTGCGGGCGAAGTTCGGCGCGATGGTCGAGATCCCGTCGGCCGCGCTGCGGGCGCGTTCGATCCTGCGGGAGGTCGAGTTCCTGTCGCTGGGGACCAACGACCTCGCGCAGTACACCTTCGCCGCCGACCGGCAGGTCGGTGCGGTGTCGCGGCTGCAGGACCCGTGGCAGCCGGCGCTGCTCGACCTGGTCGCGCTGGCCGCCGAGGCGGCCAGGGCCGAGGGCAAAAGCTGCGGGGTGTGCGGCGAGGCGGCGTCCGACCCGCTGCTGGCCTGTGTGCTGACCGGTCTCGGTGTCACCTCCCTGTCCATGGGCGCGGCGTCCATTCCGTACGTGCGGTCCACGCTGGCGAAGTACACGCTGGCCCAGTGCGAGCGCGCCGCGGCGGCGGCGCGTGCGACGGACAGCGCCGAGGAGGCGCGCAGCGCCGCTCAGGCGGTGCTGTCCGGCGAGTAGCCGCAAGCGGCGTCTGCACGGCGTCCGGTCCAGGGGCGCCCCGCCTTCGGGTGGGGCGCCCCTGCTGTGTCCGGGTGCCCTTGCGCTCGGTGGCGGTGGCCCGGTGCGTCAGTGGCGGTGGCCCGGTGCCGTGGTGTCCTCGCCCAGGTCGGGGGGTTCGCGGTAGTCGACGCCGGACTCCGGGGAGATGAGCTCGCCGGACTCGACGTCGGTGCAGTAGGCGTCGAAGACCTCGGACGCGGTCAGGGGTTCGAGGGCGCCGCGGCGCAGACGCCAGCCGTAGACGCGGTCCGGTGTGCCGGTGGCGGTGGTGCGGATGACGAGGCCGCCGGGGCTGCGGGTGGCGAGGCCCAGGGCGAGGACGCTGGTGAACTCCAGGGCCTCGGCCTCGTCGAGGCGGGTCGCGCCGTCGGCATCCTGATCGCCGTGGAGGACGGCGACCAGGGTGTCCGGTGATCCGGAGACGGTGCAGACCAGATGGCGGTCGCCGGGCGGTGCGGTGTCGAGGATGCGGCCCAGGAGGTCGGAGGCGCGGGTGAAGGCCGCCCTGCCGATGTCCTCGCCGCAGCCGGCGCAGGGGCCGAGGCGGGTGAGGAGGGTGGTGGCGTACTCCCAGGTGGCCTGGCGTACCGCCGCGTCCACGAGGTCGGACAGGAGGACGGCGAGCGGGCGGCCGTCGTAGGGGACGGTGGGGCCGGTGGCCGCGAGTTCCGCGGTGAAGCGGGTGCGGCTGGCCGCGGCTTCCGGGTCGAGGCCGGCGTCCGCGCAGTACGCGGCGTAGTCCTCGGGGTCGAAGAGCGCGAGCGTGGTGTGCGCTCCCTGGGCGGCGCGGGTCTCCAGGACGGCCTCCACCTGCCGGAGGTAGGCGGCGTGGTCGTCGAAGGCGAAGCTGCGGTAGCGCCGCATGGCACGGAAGTCGTGTTCGTCGGTGAGGACCCCGAGGGTGCCGGCGATCTCGCGGTGCAGGGCGCGTCGCATGGTCCGGTGGTCGGTGTGCGCCATGTCTCCCCCAAATGCGCAGTCGATCAATGCTCACTCACAGTAATGGACGGCACTGACAGTGGGGGTGTCGGCGGGAGGCGCGGACCCGGCGGTCGGCTCTTCTGCGCAGGTCGTAGGGGGCGTTCGGGTGGGCCCCGGACGGTGCCGCGTGGTGCGGCAGGGGTCCGGGGCCGTGTGCGGAGCGTGTTCTTCCGGGCCGGGTCAGGCGCGCTTGCGGGCCAGTTCCTCGTAGAAGGCGAGCAGGGTCAGGTCGTCGATGGAGCCGGGGTTGACCGCCTTCTCCCGCGGGGTCCCTTGCAGGAGGCGCTTCACCGGGACCTCGATGCGCTTGCCGGTCAGGGTGTGCGGGATGCCGGGCACTTCGATGATCTCGTCGGGGACGTGGCGCGGGGAGAGCTGTTCGCGGATGGCCTGCTTGATCCGGTTCCGGAGCGCCTCGTCGAGGGCGGCGCCCGGTGCGAGGTGCACGAACAGCGGCATCCAGTAGCCGCCGTCGGGCTGTTCGACGCCGATGACGAGGGACTCCCTGATCTCGGGCAGGCGCTCGACGACCTCGTAGATGTCGGCGGAGCCCATGCGGACGCCCTGGCGGTTGAGGGTGGAGTCGGAGCGGCCGTGGATGATCACCGTCCCGCGCGAGGTGACGGTGATCCAGTCGCCGTGGCGCCAGACGCCGGGGTAGGTGTCGAAGTAGCTGTCGTGGTAGCGGCGGCCGTCGGGGTCGTTCCAGAAGCGGATCGGCATGGACGGCATGGGGTTGGTGACGACCAGTTCGCCGACCTCGTCGACGAGGGGCTTGCCGCTGGGGTCCCAGGACTGCAGGTCGGTGCCGAGGCAGGGCGCCTGGAGTTCGCCGGTGTACACCGGGAGGGTGGGCACGGCGCCGGCGAAGCAGGAGCACACGTCCGTGCCGCCGCTGACGGAGGCGATCCACAGGTCGTCGCGGACCTCGTCGTGCAGCCAGCGGAAGCCGTCGGGCGGCAGGGGGGAGCCGGTGGTGGCGACGCACCGCACCTTGGTGAGGTCGTGGTCGCGGGCCGGGTGGACGCCCGCCTTGCGGCAGGCCATCACGTAGGCGGCGGAGGTGCCGTAGAGGGTGGCTCCGGTGCGTTCGGCGACCCGCCACTGGGCGCCCGTGTCCGGGTGGCCGGGGCTGCCGTCGTACAGGACGATCGTGGTGCCGGTGAGCAGGCCGGAGACGAGGAAGTTCCACATCATCCAGCCGGTCGAGGTGTACCAGAAGAAGCGGTCCCCGGGGCCGAGGTCGCAGTGCAGGCCGAGCTGCTTGAGGTGTTCGACGAGGATGCCGCCCTGCGACTGGACGATGGCCTTGGGCAGGCCGGTGGTGCCGGAGGAGTACAGCACCCACAGGGGGTGGTCGAAGGGCACCTGCTCGAAGACCGGCTCGGTGTCCCCGGCCGTCAGCGACGACCACTCCAGTGCGCCGTCGGGCGCCTCGCCGCCCAGCAGCGGGATGTGGACGACGGCGCGCAGGGTGGGCAGTTCACGGCGCAGCTCGGCGACGGTCCCGCGGCGGTCGTGCTCCTTGCCGCCGTAGCGGTAGCCGTCGACGGCGAACAGGACGACCGGCTCGACCTGCTGGAAGCGGTCGAGGACGCTGCGGGCGCCGAAGTCGGGCGCGCAGGAGGTCCATACGGCGCCGACGCAGGCCGTGGCGAGGAGGGCGACGACGGCCTGCGGGATGTTGGGCAGGTAGCCGCTGACGCGGTCGCCGGGGCGGACGCCGAGGGACCTGAGGGCGGCGGCCAGGGAGCCCACCTGGCGGCGCAGCTCGGACCAGGTCACGGGGCGTGGTTCGTGGGTCTCGTCCACGTGCAGCAGCGCGGGTTCGTCCGCGCGGTCGGCCGCGGCGCGCAGAGCGTGTTCGGCGTAGTTGAGGGTGGCTCCGGGGAACCACTGGGCGCCGGGCATGGCGCGGTCGCCGAGCACGCGCGCGTAGGGGGTGGAGAAGCGGACGTCGAACCACTCGGTGACGGCTTTCCAGAAGGCGTCCGGCTGGTCCACGGACCACCGGTGCAGGGCCGGATAGCCTCCCTCGGCCGGGGCGCCGTGATGGTCGGCGGCCCATGCCTGGAACCGGGTGATGCGGGCCTGGGCGATCCGCTCGGGATCGGGCTGCCAGAGCGGCTGGGGGTTCGCGTTCGACATGGGGCGGCTCCCGGGCTGTGCGCTTCGTGGGCGTCGGTCCGCGCACGGGCTGGGGTGTGCGCGTGACGCGGCTGACACGGACGATGCCATGTGATCGACTTCCGCACCAGGGTCCGCCCCACATAGTCCGTGTCGTGAAGATGTGGGCCTGGCGTGGGTGAACGGCAGTTGAACGACACGCCCGGGCGGGGTGCTCAGTGGCAGGGTGAGCGGCATGGACGGTCGTGACCTGGTGCGTTCGGTGGGTGGGGTCGGTGCGGGGAGGACGGCGCGGCAGGTGCGCGCCCTGCGTGCCGCATGGCGCAGGTGGCGTGCCGACGCCGCGGGGCTGCCGCCGCGGGGTCCCGAGCGGGCCCGGGTGCCGGGGCAGGTGCAGGGTGCGGAGCCGGGCCCCGGGGGCGGGGTGCTCCGGTTCGCGCGCTCCGAGCTGCGGATCGTCGTCGCGGTGAACGGGGCCGTCTTCTGGGGGTGGGACGGGGCGGGCCCGCAGCCGTCGTACGCGCTCGCCGGGAGCGGCCCCGAGCCGGATGCGCGTGCGGTGCTGGAACCGGACAAGGACGGCGGCTGGCGGGTGGTGGCCGAGCGGGTGACGGTCGGCGTCTCGCGGCACGGCGCGGTTGAGGTGTGCACGCCCGGCGGGGTGACGCTGCGGCGGGACCTGCCGCCGCGGTGGTGGGAGCCGGTCGGCGGGGGCACGGCCCGGTGGACGCAGCGGTCGCAGGTGGCGGCGGACGCGCGGTTCTTCGGCCTGGGCGGGCACGCGTCCGGGCCCCGGCTGCGCGACGGCGCGTACCGGCTGTGGAACACCGGTCCGGGCCGGGCGTCCGGGCCCGGTGGCGACCCGCCGCGCCTGACGATGCCGGTGCAGCTGGTGGTGGCGGACGCCGGTACGCACCTGATGTTCCACGACACCACCTGGGACGGGACCGTGCTCCTGCGGGAGGGCGAGGAGGGCGCCGGGTCCGGTCATGACCGTCCGGGGTGCTCCGAGCTGCGGATGGACGGCGGTCCGCTGCGCTGCTGGGTGATGGTCGGCACGCCCGCGCGGGTGCTGCACACGTGGGCCTCGCTGACCGGGGCGCCCGCGCTGCCGCCCGTGTGGGCGCTGGGCCACCATCACGCGCCGCGGGGCCTGGACGGCGAGCAGGAGGTGCGCCGGGTCGTCGCGGACCACCAGGAGCGCGGACTGCCGCTGGACGCCGTGCACCTCGGCGACGAAGTGAGTGAGGGGCGGCGGGAGTTCAGCGTCGATCAGGAGCGTTACCCCAAGCTGCCGGTGCTGGCGGACGAACTGCGCCGGGACGGGATCCGGCTGGTGTCGGTCGTCTCTCCGGCGGTGCGGGCGGAGCCGGGCGGCGGCGTGTACGACAGCGGTGCGGCCGTGGACGCGTTCGTGCGGGACGCGCGGGGCCGGGTCGTGCGGGGAGTGACGGAGGCCGGCGAGTCGGTGTTCCCGGACTTCACCGACGCGGGGGTGCGCGCGTGGTGGGGCGCGCTCCACGAGGAGCGGCTGGGGCAGGGGTTCTCGGGGTTCTGGTACGACGGGAACGAGCCGGCGTCGTCCGCCGCCTTCGGCGAGCCCACGCTGCCGCGCTCGGCCCGGCACGCGCTGGAGGGGCGCGGCGGCGACCACCGGGAGGCGCACAACGTGTACGCGCTGTGCATGGCCCGGGCGGGCCACGAGGGCCTGCGCGCGCTGCCGCCCGGCGAGCGGCCCTTCGTGTTCTCCCGCTCGGGCTGGGCGGGGCAGCAGCGGTACGGCGGCACCTGGTCGGGGGGCGGCGTGGCGGCGGGGTGGCCGGGACTGCGGGCGTCGCTGTCGCTGGTGCTGGGGCTCGGACTGTGCGGGGTGCCGTTCTCGGGGCCGGACGTGGGCGGCCCCGACGGCGTGGTGGCGCCGGAGCTGTACCTGCGGTGGCTGCAGCTCGCCGCGTATCTCCCGGTGCTGCGCACCCGTGGCGGCCCGGCGGTGAGCGGGGAGCCCCAGGGGTCCGGGGCCGAGGTGCTGGAGCACGCGCGCGCGGCGCTGCTCGAACGCCGGCGCCTGCTGCCGTACCTGGTGACGCTGGCGCATCTGGCGCGGCGGACCGGCGCGCCCTGCGTGCGGCCGGTGTGGTGGGGGGCGCCGGAGGACCGGGCGCTGCGCGACTGCGAGGACGCGTTCCTGCTCGGTGACGCGCTGCTGGTGGCCCCGGTGCTGGGTCCCGGTGCGGGCCGGCGTGCGGTGCGGCTGCCGCGGGGCCGCTGGTACGACACGGTGACGGAGGAGGCCCACGAGGGCCCGGCCCGGATCTGGGCGGACGCGCCCCTGTCGCGGATACCGGTGTTCGCGCGCGCGGGAGCGGTGCTGCCGGTGCGGGGCGCCGGGGGCGGCACGGAGCTGGAGGTGTGGGCGCCCCCGCGCGGGGGCGCGGGGGGCGGACCGGTGGTGCAGGACGCGGGCGACGGGTGGCGGGAACCGGAGATCGAGCGCTACGCCGCCCGCCGGCAAGGCGACCGGGTGGTGGTCACCCGGGAGGGGGAGGACGGCGCGGGCGAGCCGCCCTTCCCGGTGCGGGTGCGGGGGCTGCGCTGAGTCGCGCGGCTCAGATGTAGCGGCCCTCGAACCATGCCCGCACGGCCGCCGTGTGCAGGGGGAAGGCGAGTTCCTCGGGTCTGCGCAGCAGGTGCCAGCCCTCCGTCTCGTCCGTGCGGGCGGAGGGCGGCAGTGCGTCGGCCGGGCGTTCCGGGAGCAGTCCGAACAGCAGCAGGTGGCCGTCGGGTGAGCTCATGGCGTCCGCGAGCCGCACGTCCCGGGCGGCCGCCTCGATGCCGGTCTCCTCCGCGAGTTCGCGTACGACGGCCTGCCTCCAGTCCTCGCGGTGGTCGATGAAGCCGCCGGGCAGGGCCGTGCCTCCGCGCGCGGGGGCGACGGTCCGGGTGATGACGACCAGAGCCGTGCCCTGGGTGTCGTACACGGGCTGGAGCGCGACCGCGACCGGCAGCGGGTTGCGGTAGGCGACGGCTCCGCAGGACGGGCAGGTGCGGGGCCAGCCGGAAATGCCCTCTCCGTAGGGCGTTCCGCAGCTCGAACAGTGGGAGTCGGGCGCGGAGTTGGCGTAGGAGCGCTGATTTTCGGACACGCGCGGACTGTATCCGATCGCGAGATGCGCGTCTTCTGTCAGCGGCGCCTCCGTGGAGCGCGGGGAGGCGGCCACGGAGAGGGGTGGCCGGGACCACCCCCGTCGATCCCGGCCACCCTCGTGTACCACGACGCGGTACGGGGCCGTTCGGTTCACCGGCACCGCCTGCAGGTGCGCGCGGCCCGCGGCACGACCGCGGCGCCGGTCCTGCGCGCTGCGTACGTTCGTCCGGTGTGCCGCGTGTGCCGCGTGTGCTCGTGGGCCGTGCTGTGGGCTCGGTGCGGCGCGGCAGCAGCGCCGGGACCGGTGGGCGGCCCGGCCTCGCCGCCGCCGGCGGCCTCCGGCGGAGCCTCGGCCTGCTCCACGAAGGGAACGGGGAGGACGGCAGGTGGGCGTCGCCCGCAGGCGCGCAGGGGCGTCACCGAGGACCACGGCCCGTACCCGGGTCGGCGGGGGTGCCCGCCGCGTTCGTCGGCCTGAGCGAAGTGGTGGGTCTGCCGGTCAGCCGACGGCGGCGCGGCGGCGGGCGGCCGTGTGCCTCATCGCGTGCTGGACGACGCCGATCAGGACCTCCTTGACGGACTCCCGGTCGCGGGCGTCGCAGAGGACCAGGGGCACGTCCTCGTCCAGGTCCAGTGCCCTGCGGACGGCCCCGGCCGGATGACGGGCTGCTCCCTCGAAGCAGTTGACGCCCACGAGGAAGGGGATGGAACGCCGCTCGAAGTAGTCGACGGCGGCGAAGCAGTCCTCCAGGCGGCGCGTGTCGGCGAGGACGACGGCGCCGAGCGCGCCCTCGGACAACTCGTCCCACATGAACCAGAACCGCTCCTGCCCGGGCGTGCCGAAGAGGTACAGCACCAGGTCCTCGCGCAGGGTGATGCGGCCGAAGTCCATGGCGACGGTGGTGGTGCGCTTGCCCTCCACGCCGGTGGTGTCGTCGACCGGCCGCCCCGCCTCGGTGAGCGGTTCCTCGGTGCGCAGCGGCCTGATCTCGCTGACCGCGCCGACGAGGGTCGTCTTGCCCACGCCGAAACCGCCGGCCACGAGGATCTTGAGCGTGACGGGCTCGACCGGGGGCTTGCCGCGCTCAGAGCGCCCGAGGATCATCGATCTCTTCTCCTGCTGATAGGGGGTCGGGCGACGGCCGGCCGGGGCCGCCGTCACCGGGTGACGAAGGGGTGCGCCGCCGGGAGCTGCGTGCCGGTCGTCCGCTCCCGGGCGGAAGCGGCGCCCGCGGCGCGGCGGCCTTCTGCCGGGCCGTGCGGGCCGGGGACCGGCACGCCGGGTGAGCGGCCCGCCGGGTGCGGCGGCCCGCCGGGGGCCCGCCGGGTGAGCGGCCGTGCCGTCGGCCCGCCGCACCCGGCCGGCGCCGGACGGTCCCGGAGGCGCCGGCGCCGACCCGTCCGTCACCTCCCCGGCCCGCGCGTCCGCGCCGTCACAGGGCCCTCAAACCGTTGATGACGTCGCGCAGAATGCTTTCGTCCGGCAGCTCGGCCGGTGGCACCGGGCGGGTCACATGGACGAGCTCCGCGTGCACGAGGTCGCCGATGAGAACGCGGACCACACCGATGGGAAGGTCGAGTTCCGCGGCGATCTCCGCCACCGACTGCGGCGCCTTCCGGCACAGTCCGACGATCTCCACGTGCTCCGGGGACAGTGCGGGATCCGCCTCCGGGTCACCGGCGCCGGGCTCCGCGGCGACCACCGCGATGAGGTCGAGGCGGTGCTGGCCCGCGCTGGTGGTGCGGCCGCGCGTCATGGCGTACGGACGGACGACCGGGCCGGCCTCGTCGTCGAACCAGTGGTTTCCTGTCTGGCCGTCTGCGCTCATGCCCTCTCACTACCCGCCCGCGGGCAGATCGGTGCGCGGGGCGGTGCCCAGGTGCACGCCGACCCGCTTGACGAGGAGCGTCATCTCGTAGGCGACCTGTCCGACGTCGGAGTCGGCGTCCGAGAGGACGGCGAGGCAGCTGCCGTCCCCGGCGGCGGTGACGAACAGGAAGGCGTCGTCCAGCTCCACCACGGTCTGCCGGACGCTGCCCGCGTCGAAGTGGCGGCCCACGCCCTTGGCCAGGCTGTGGAAGCCGGACGCCACGGCGGCCAGGTGTTCGCTGTCCTCCCTGGTCAGGTCCTTGGACACTCCCGTGGGCAGTCCGTCGCCGGACAGGATCAGGGCCTTGCGGATGCTGGCGACCCTGTCGACGAGTTCGTCCAGGAGCCAGTTCAGCTCCCCCTGGTTCGTCGCCGTGCGGCCGGTCGCCTTCGGTGCGGTCATCGACCGTCCCCCTTTGTCGTTCCTTGTGCTGTGCCGTCACGGGCCCCGTCGCCCGCGGCGTTCTCCTCCCGTCCGCGCTGCCAGCCGCGCTGGAGGGAGGCCATCCGGCTGCGGACCTCCTCGGCGTCGCGGTCGGCGGGCTGCTCCGCGCGCCGGGCGCGCGGTTCGGGGTCCTGCTTGAGCTGGGGGGCCAGGCTGGCCTGGCGTACCCGCCTGGGCAGCGGCCCGGCGCCCGGTTCCGCGGCCGGGCCGTCGGCGGGGGCGGCCGTGCCGCCGCGCGGCGCCCGCTCGCCCGGGCCGCCGGTGCGGGGCTCACCGGGCCGGGTCCGCCGGGGCGGCTCCGGGGCCTCGGGTGTCCCGTCGGCGCCGGCCGCCGGGGTCGCCGGACGCTCCTCGGCTCGGTCGGCTCGGTCGGCTCGGTCGGCTCGGTCGGCGAGGCCGCCGGGGTGCCGGGCGGCCGGACCGCGGCGGCGGGCGGGCAGCGGGGCCGGGCCGTCCGGGTCCGGGCGGCGGGACGCGAGGGAGGGCTGCCGGTCCGGTTCGCCGCGGCGGGACCGCTGGTCGGTGACCGGCTTGCCGTGCGAGCTGACCAGCTTGGGCGTCTGCCGTCGCGGCAGGGGCACCGGTCCGCGGTCGCCGGTCCCGTCCCGCCCGAGGCGGTCGGCATCCGGCGCGGCCGTCCGGTCGTCGGCGTCCGGGCGGGTCCGGCGGGCGCGGAACAGTCCGCCGCGCTCGCTGTCCGCGTCCTCGAGGGCGCCGGGGAAGTCCTCCAGGGCGTCGAGGTCGACGGGCGCCTCCAGTTCGACCGGGCCGTCCAGCAGGGAGGTCGGCAGGCCGGGCAGTTGCAGCGGCCCCGGGGTCCGTCCGGCGGTCCGGCTCGCCGGCTGCTCGGCGCCCTTCGCCGTGCGGTGCCGGTCCAGCCGGAATCCGGCGCCGTCGGTGTCCGGGACGTCGTCGGTGAGCAGGGCGTCGGGGATGAACACCACGGCGGTGGTGCCGCCGTACGGCGAGGGCTGCAGGGAGACGCGGACGTTCTGCCGCTGGGCGAGGCGGCTGACCACGAACAGGCCGAGCCGGTCGGTGTCGGAGAGCTCGAACTCCGGGGTCTCGGCGAGGCGCAGATTGGCGTCCAGCAGCGCCTCGGCGGTCATCCCGAGGCCCCGGTCGTGGATCTCCAGGGTGAACCCGTTGGCGACCCGCTCGCCGACCACCTGGACGGCGGTGTGCGGGGGCGAGAACACCGTGGCGTTCTCCAGGAGTTCGGCCACGAGGTGGGTGAGGTCGGCGACGGCGGGGCCGGTGACGGCGACCCGCGGCAGCCGGCGGACCTCGATGCGCTCGTAGTCCTCGACCTCGGCGACCGCCGCGCGGACCACGTCCATCAGCTGCACGGGCCGGCGCCACTGCCGCGAGGGTGCGGCGCCGGAGAGGATGACCAGGCCCTCGGCGTGGCGGCGCATACGGGTGGTGAGGTGGTCCAGGCGGAACAGGTCGGCGAGTTCGTCGGTGTCCTCGGTCCTGCGCTCCATGCTGTCGAGCAGGGTGAGCTGCTTGTGGAGCAGGACCTGGCTGCGGCGGGCGAGGTTGACGAAGACCTCGGAGACACCGGCCCGCAGCTCGGCCTGCTTGACGGCGGCCTCGACGGCGGCACGCTGCAGGGTGTTGAGGGCCTGGCCCACCTCGCCGATCTCGTTCTTGTCGTACTCCAGGCGCGGCACCTCGGTCTCGACGTCGACCTGCTCCCCCGCGGACAGCCGGCGCATCACGCTCGGCAGCCGGACGCCGGACGCCTCGTGCGCCTCCATCCGCAGCTGCCGCAGGTCGCGGATGAGGCTGCGGCCGACGCGCACGGACAGGACGACGGACAGGAGGAGGGCGACCAGGCCGAGGACGCCCTCGACGGCCGCCTGGACGACCACGCCGCCGGCCACGGGCCGCAGGCGGTCCCGGAACCGGTCGCCCGCCTCGTCGTCGAGGGCGCCGAGCTTGTCGAGGACGCTCGCCGCGGCCGCGTCCCAGCTCTGCGCGGTGAGGCCGCGCACGGTCCCGGACTGCGTGCGGACGACGGACTGTTCGGCCGTGCGCAGCGGGGCGGCGGTGGCGTTCTGCCAGAAGCGTTCGTACCGGTCGCGGTCGGAGGCGGGCAGCAGCGGCAGGCTGATGTCGTACAGCAGGTCGCGCTGGGCGACGAGGTCGGAGACGGTGCGGGTCTCGTCGTTCGACAGCGTGCCCACCACCAGGGCGGAGCCGAGCAGCGCGTCCTCGCGGGAGAGCAGTTCGCGGGCTCGGGCGAGGTTGACGAGGGCGCGGGCCTGCTTGTCCAGCTCCACGCTGTCGACGCCGTCGAGGGAGGCCAGCAAGGTCAGGCAGGGGTCGACGAGGCGGTTGTAGCGGTCGAGGGCCTGGGCGCGGCTGACCGTACGCGCCGCGACGCCGCGGCGCAGGGAGCCGAGGCCGTCGAAGGCGTCCAGGACCATGGTGAGACGCTCGCGGTCGTCGTCGTCCATGCCGTCGACGACGTCCCGCTTCTTCGCGTTCTCACGGATCTCGGCGAGGGAGCGGTCGGTGGCGGTGCGGGTGCGGCGCAGTGCGGAGAGGGCGTCGGCCGCGCGCGGGTCGGCGAGGTAGACGAGGGCCTGGCGGCGTTCCTGCTGCAGGCCTCGGACGGCGTCCTCGGCGGGGCGGCCGATGCCCTGCACGATGCCGGACACGCGGAAGAGCCGGGTGACCTCACGTCCCGTCGACACCGTGGCGACGCCCCAGACCGCGGTCAGGGACACCAGCGGCACGAGAAGCAGCGCCACGATCTTCCGGCGGATCGACTTCCCGCGAAAGCGCATGGCCTCCCCCAGCTCGACCCCCGCCGGCCGGGGGACACATGTGCGTCAACAAACGGCGCGAGCCTACTACCGCCGCACAGTTAACTCGAAGACATGTCCGGAGCGCGAACTTCCGCACCGGTGGCGAGAGATGACGAGTTGTCCGGGCATTGCGGGAGATTGCCGCCGCGATCCGGGGCGCCCGTGCCCGCGCCGCCGCGGTCCCGGGAAGGGGCGGTTGGCTGGATTCTTTCCACCGGTGGGAATCTTCGGGCGGTCCCGTTCGTCCTTGTCTTCGGGAGATGGGGGCGGAATGGGCCACAGGAGCCGCATCCCGCACCCCGGCGGCGTGAATCAGCGCAAGCCGGGCAGTTCACTGGGGAGCCGGGGTCTTCGGGCATCGGGGCGAGCGGTCTGTCGGCGGTGGGGAGTGACACGGTGATGGACACGGCGGAGCGGCGCGGGGCGCCGGAGGGGAGCGCGGCGGGGCGCTCGCAGGCGCGACCGGGCGGGGAGGTACCGGTGCGCCACGCTGCGGCACGGCGGGGCGCCGGGGGGCCCGGCGACGAGGAACGGCAGCGGATATCCCGGCCGTTGTGGGTGGAGGAGCCCGCACGCCGGCATCCGCTGCCCGATCCGGTGCGTACGGCGGCGGTGCGGGCGGTTCTGGTCATCGCGGTGACGCTGATCCAGGCCATGGTGGCCTTTCTGTGCACGATGGCCGGGTCCTGGCTGGCGTTCCCCATGGTGATCAGCAGCGTGGTGAGCACCGTGGTGGCCACCTGGGCGGTGGTGGACGTGTGGGTGACCCGCCAGGTGTGGAACCAGCGGTACGGCGTGGTCTCCGAGCCCAGCAGCACGGCCCGCGCCCTGCGTCGCGAGCGCCGCGCCCGCCGGCGCCGGGAGCGGGCCGCCGCGCGCGAGCAGGAGCGGATACGCCGGCGGGGCGGCGCCGGGCAGCTGTCGCACCCCTGAGGCGGCCGCGTCCGGCGGCACCCGTCCCCGCGGACCGGAGCCGGCGGGACGAACCGGCGGCACCGCGGCGGGGCCGCCTCACGTTCGGGGAGGGCACACGCGTGGAGGCGGGCCCGGAGGCCCGCCCCTGCGTGTCCCTCGTCGTGCTCTTGCGGTCAGGCCTGGGCGTACTCCCAGCCGCCGCAGCTGTACGGCGTGCCGCTGGACGTGTCCTGCAGGCAGGCGCGGATCTGCAGGGTGGTGCCCTCCGCGAAGGACAGGTCCCAGTTCTTGGGGACGGCGTAGCCGTTGCCGTTGTAGTACGAGTGGGTCGGCGAGCCGGCGTTGTAGCGCCACTGGGCGGCGGTCCCGTGGCCGTCCTTCTTCAGGTCGAGGGCGGTGAGGGTCTCGCCGTCCTGGGCGAACTCGGTCTCCGCCGTGGGCGAGGTGAGTGCGTTGTAGGCCCGGAAGACGTTGCCGTCGGCCCGTGCCGGGGCGATGCCCAGAACGATCACCGACACGGAGGCCGCGGCTGTCCCGAGAACGGTCGTCAGACGACGGTAAGGCGTGCGCAAGGCTGCGTTCCTCTCTTCGGACGACTGACCGGGTCCGAACCTACTCCGGGGAAAGGCCGGTTGCTCACCCGTTTTTTCCCTCGCCCCGCGGGTCCGGACGCTCACGGCAGCGGGGCGGTCACGGATCCGCCCCCGCTCAGTGGGCCGCGGGCGCCGGGCGCTTGAACATGCGCGTCGCCGTGATCTCGCTGTGCACCGTCTCCCCCGGCTGGGGCTGCGGCGGCAGCCCGGGCCGCAGATGCTCCTCCACACTGATGTACTTCAGGCCCGCCCGGAGATCCGCGTCGTTGCGCAGGCGGATCACCAGCGGGAACTCGGCGAGGGCGGTCGTGTCGAACAGGCCGGTGGTGTACAGCAGCTGCACGCCCAGCGCGTCGGAGACGGCTCGCTGCAGCTCCAGCAGGTAGGTGGCGTTGGCGCGGCCGATGGGGTTGTCCAGGAACAGGGTGCCCGCGTGCCGGTGCTTGTCGCGGCCCCGGTCGTTGGAGCGCAGCGCGGCCATCGTGCAGTACAGGGCGATGGCGGCGGTGAGCAGCTGGCCGCCGGAGAACACGTCGCCCATCTGGCCGACGGGGACCCGCTCGGCGCGCAGGACCGCGTCCGGCTTGAGGATCTCGACGGCCACGCCCTTGGGCTGCAGCGCCGCCGCGACCCCCCGCAGCAGCAGGGACATGCCGTCCCGGCGCAGGTCGCTGTTCTTCTTCACGGCCGCGCGCGTCGCCTCGTCGACGACCTCGCCGAGCCGTTCGGTGAGCGTGGCCTGGTCCGGCTCCTCGAAACGGATGCGCAGGAACTCCTGGCCGGACCACTCGCCGAGCCCCTCCGGCAGCCGGGAGAGCCGCTGGGCGGACCTGAGCGTCGCCAGGGCCGACTCCACCAGGCCGCGCAGCCGGTCCACGATCGAGTCGCGGTTGCGCTCGAGCTGGGCCAGTTCGTCGGTGAGGACCCGCAGCCGGGGCGCGAAGGCGTCCGCCCACTTCTGGGCGTGCTCGGGCAGGGCGGAGGCGGGCAGCTCGCGGATCTGCTGCCGCGCGGGGGTGCGGACCTGCTCGTAGCGCGTGGAGTTGGCGTGCCGAACGAGGACGTCGCTCGCCTCGCGCACGGCCGCCTCGGCGGCGGACAGGTCGGCGGCGCAGCCGCGCAGCGAGCGGCGCGCCTCGGCGGCGGACTGCCGGGCCTCCTCCAGGGTGCCGGGGTACGGCTCCTGCTCCTCCTGCTCCTCCTCGGGGGTGTGCTCGCGCAGCAGGTCGCGGAGCATGGCGGCGATCTCGTCGAAGCCGCCGGCCGCGTCCTCGGCGGCGCGGTGGGCCTCCTGCAGCCCGGCGTGCGCCTCGCGGGCCTCGGCGAGCGCCTCGGTGCGGGCGGCGAGCTCGGCCGTCGCGGTGCGCAGCAGCGCCTGGGCGTGCTCCGCGTCGCGCGGGACGAGTTCCCCGGGCAGCTCGGTGTGCGCCTCGCCGTCCTCGGGGGCGAGCCGCTCGGCCTCGCCGCGCAGCCGGCCGAGCTGCTCGCTCGCGGACGACATCCGGGTCTCCAGGAGATGCACCAGCTCCTCCGCGCGGGCGGCGGCGGCCTGCCGGGAGGGGCCGTCGGAGCCGTCGGGCGACTGCAGCAGCTGCTCGGCGCGGGTGCGGACCTTGTTGCTGAGCCGGTCCAGTTCGGCGCGGGCGGCGCTCTCGTCGCTCTCCGCGCGGGCCTGCTCGGCCCGCAGATCGGCGCCGACGCCGACCTTCTCGTACACCTGGGAGGCGGTCCGGTAGGCCTCGCGGAGCGCGGGCAGGGACGCCTTGGGCGCGTCCGCGTCCTCGGCCGGCAGGTCGTCGGGGGCGCCGGCGATCTCGGAGCGCTCGGCGCGCAGGGCGCGGGCGGTGCGGCGGGCGTCGTCGGCGGCGCGCTGGGCGGCGCGGCGGTCCTCGTCGGCCGCGCGGGCGCGTTCCAGGCAGGACTGGGCGCGGGCCTCGGACTCGGCGGCCTCGTCGGCGAGTTCGCGCAGCTTCGCCTGCCAGCCGGCGCGCTCGCGGAGCCGGTGGGCGAGGCCGGCGAGGGCGTCGGCGGCACGGCGGGCCTTCTGCGCGGCCTCCTGCCGTTCGTCGCGCAGCTGTGTGGCCTCGGCGGCCTGCTCGTCGGCCTCCGCGCGCACGGTCCGTGCCTCGGCGAGCTCGGCCTCGGCCTCCTCGGCGAACGCGCGGGCCTCCTGGGCGGCGCGGGCGAGTTCGGTGAGGCGTCCGGCGGGGCAGCCGGTCCGCCAGGAGGCGAGCCGGGCGGCCAGTTCGCGGTCCTTGCCGAGGCGGGCGGCGAGGGCGCGGATCTCCTCGTCGCGCTGCATGGCGCGTTCGCGCAGGGCCTGGCGCTCCTCGTCGGCGGCGTGCTCGTCGTGCATGGCCGGGTTCGGCGGCACGAGGAAGACGTCCCCGGCGCCGGCGTCGTCGGCGGGGGTCGGGGCGAGCAGGGCGGCGGCGGTGCCGACGGCGACGGCGGACCGGGGCAGCAGCGCGGCGTCGCTCAGCGCCTCGCGGGCACGCGCGTGCGTGTCCGGATCGGTGATGATCACACCGTCGACCAGTTCGGGGCGGGCGGCGAGCACGCGCGCGTGGTCGGCGGGGTCGACGGCCTGAGCGAGGTAGCGCCAGCCGGGCAGCGCCGGGATGCCGTGCTCGCCGAGGAACTCGACGGTGGCCAGCACGTCGGGGCCGGGCGGCAGCAGTCCGCCGTCACCGAGGGCGCCGAGGATGCGGGCGTCGTCGGCGGCGGCCGTACGCAGGTCGAACAGGTGCCGTTCGGCGGTCGAGACGGCGTCGTCGAGCAGTGCGCGCAGCTCGTCGGCGAAGCGGTCGAGGTCCTCGGGGCCGAGCGGTCCCTCGCCGAGGGGGCGGGAGGTGCTCGTGGGGGCCGGGGCCGCGTCGTCCGCGCCGCTGCGGGGGCCGGGCACGCGGGCCGCGGCCGCCGCGCCCGGCAGGCTCAGCAGCTCGGCGAGGCGCTCCTCGGCGGCCAGCGACTCGGCCAGGCGGCGCTCGGCCTGGTAGGCGCGCTCGGCGGCGGTCGCCGCGTCGGCCGCACGGGCCGCGGTCAGCTCCGCGCGGGCCTCGGCGGCGGCCGCCTCGCGCGCGTGCTCGGTGGCCTTGCGGGCGGCTTCGCGGGCCGCGTCCCAGGCGGCGACGGCGGTCTTCTCGGCGTCGCTGGCGGCGAGCGCGGCCCGGGCCGGGTCGGCGTCCGGGGCGCTGTCGTCGAGCCAGCCCGCGCGGACCGCCTCGGCGGTCTCCTGCTCGACCTCGGCGAGCCGCTGGCGCAGGTGTCCGGCCTCGCTGCGGGCGCGCTGGGCGTCGGTGGCGGCGGCGGTGGAGTCGCGGTAGGCGCTGTCGCTGACCTCCTGGAGGGCGGCGGAGCGCTCCTCCTCCTCGTTGGCGAGGGCCTCGGCGCTCTCGGCGGCGGCGTGCAGGGCCCGTACGAGGTCGACGGCGGCCTTGGCGCGGGCGGCGAGCGCGGGGGCGGCGTCCCGTTCGGCCTCCTGGATGGCGGCGGACACGCGCGCGACGCGGTCGGCGGCGGCGCGGTGGCGCAGCACGGCCTCGGCGGCCTGCCAGGCCGCGTGCAGGGTGCGGGCGTCCGCCAGCTCGCGCTTCTGCGCGGCGGCGGACTTCTCGGCGGCGGCGAGGGCCAGGGAGGCGTGCCGGTAGGCCAGTTCGGCGGCGATCAGGGCGCTGCGCTCCCGCGCGCCCTCGGAGTGCGTGACGGCGTACGCGGCGGCCGTGACCCGCTGGGCGAGGTCGGCGGCGCGGACCCGCTCCTGCACGGCCCGCGCGGACAGCCGCCGGGCCAGCGTGCGGGTGCGGCGCTCGGCGCCGGCGTGCACGTCGCGTGCGCGTGAGCGCGCCTCGGCGGCCTCCACGATCCGGCCGAGCAGGTCGACGGAGCCGGCGGTGAAGTCGCGCTCGGCGATCAGTTCGGCGCGCCGGCCGAGCTTGTTGCCGAAGCCGCTGACGAGGTCGGCGAGTCCGTCGGTGTCGCGGGTGTCGGTGACCGCGCGCAGCAGCAGGTCGGTGAAGTCGGAGTCCTTCTTGACCGCGAAGAGGCCGGCCGCCTCGCCCTCGTCGGCGTTCATCTCGCGCTGGTAGCGGAAGAGTTCGGGGTCGAGGCCGAGCTCGCCGAGGTGCTCGGTCCAGCGCTCGTGGATCTCTTCCCAGTGCACCTCCAGGTGCGGGTAGGCCTTGCCGGCCTCCATGAGGGCGTCGCGGAAGCCCTTCATGGTGCGGCGGCGGCCCTGCGCCCCGGAGGCGCCCTCGGCGGGCGGCCGGACGGCGGTGGACTCGGCGACGGGCAGGTTGTCCAGGCTGAGGCCGGGTCCGGGCCGGAAGGAGTACCAGGCCTCGGCGAACTTGCGCGGGTCGTTGGAGACCTGCCGCCCGCGCCACTCGCTGACCTTGCCGACGACCACGCACTCGCCGGTCAGCACGTGCTGCCACTCCAGGGCCACATGCCCGCAGTCGTCGGCGAGCAGGAACTTGCGCAGCACGCCGGAGCTGGCGCCGCCGAGGGTGTTGCGGTGGCCCGGCAGCATCACCGAGAAGATCAGCTTGAGCAGGACGGACTTGCCGCCGCCGTTCTCCAGGAACAGCACGCCCGCGGGCGCGGGCCGGCGGGGCGGGCCGGACGGCTCCTCCGCGAAGAACTCCGCCTGCGTGGGCGCCGGGTCGGGCACGGGCTCACCGACACCTCGCAGGTCAAGCACGGTGTCGGCGTAGCGCGCACCGGCGGGACCGATGGAGTAGAGGCGGACCCGGGACAGCTCGTACATGGCGGACTCTCGTCAGTCTTCTGGCAGTTCTGGCGGTTCTGGCGGTTCTGGCGGTTCAGGTGCGGCGGTGCTGGGGGGGTGATCAGGGGTGCGAGGGCGCGTGGAACGGCAGTCCGGCGTCGGCGACCAGGTCCAGGTCGTCGGTGTCCTCCGCGGGCAGCAGGGTGGCCGTGCCGTCGGTCACCGGGACGACGCCCAGTTCCAGCAGCTCGGCCAGGGCGGCGCTGCCGGCCATGTCGCGGACCTGGAGCTGGTAGCGGGCCGTGGTGCGGTAGGTGCCGCCGTTGTCGTCGCCGGTGCGCTGCAGGAAGCCCGAGTCGGTGAGGAAGGCCAGGGCCTTCGCCACGATGCCGGTGGTGGAGGCGGCCGGCCGGCGGGCGTCCTTGGTGGCGCCGGTGGCGCTGCGCCGGGCCCAGATCCGCCAGGCGGCCTCCAGGCCGGGCGCGTCGGTCGCCGGGTCGGTGTTCTCGCCCTGCTCCTCGGCGCGTTCCTCCAGGCGGCGGCAGGCCTGCCGGACGAAGGCGTCGACGCCGTTGACGGTCACGCGGCCGATGTAGGTGTCGTCGGCGAGGTCCTCCGGGCGCGGGAACGCCAGCGCGGCGACGGCGAGATGGGCGAGTCCGTGCAGGAAGCGGTCCCCGGAGTCGGCGGCGGTGCGACGCGCGTAGTCCCCCATGCGGACGGCGAAGACGGAGTCCTCCGCGGCGGTCACGGCCATTCCGGCGCGCGGGGACACTTCGAGCACGACGAGTCCCAGACCGGTGGCGACGGCGTCCGCGAGCCGGGCGAAGGCCGGGTCGTCGCGGTAGCGGCGCAGCAGCTCGGTGTACTCCTGGTCGCGCGCGGGCTGCAGTTTGGGCTGCAGCCCGAAGGCGACGAGCCGCGCCGCGTCGGCGGCGTCGGCGGGGGTGACGGCGGCGGATGCCGACGGCGCGGAAGGCTCCGCCTCACTCCACTCGACGTGCTCGCTCACGGACACAACTCCTCGATCTCGAAACTGGGGGCAGGAAGGACGTCCTGGGGGGCGTGCCGCGCCGGTGCGCGGCCCGGCCGCGGGGCGCGGGCGGCCGCCGCGGGTCCGCGCCCGCCGGCCGGCCGGGGCCTCACGCCGCTTCCGCCCTGTCGGCGGCCATGCCGGCCGCATCGAGCAGGGCGGTGCCGACGATCAGGTCCGCGCCACCGAACTCCGGGTCGTCCAGTTCGGTCCCGTCGTCCACGGCGAACAGCAGCTTCTCCTCGCCCTGCCGGTAGGCGGTGCCGACGGCCGGGCTGGCCGCGTGGACGGCCAGCAGCGCCACCAGGTAGGCCAGGTCCGGGTCACCGGTCCGGCGGGCCTCGGCGAGCAGCCCCGAAAGTCTTCTCGGCGCGTCCGCCGGCAGGTCCAGCAGCTCCTGCGCCGCGGCCAGCTGCTCCTCGCTGAACCGGCTGTCGTCCGGGGTCGCGATGAGGTCCGGCTCGGGCATCTCCGCGCCCAGGTGCTCGCGTTCGACGGGCGGTGTCAGGAGGATCTCCACGAGGTCCGCGACGCGGACGGACACCGGCGTCCGCAGTCCCGTGCCGCGCGCGAAGAACGCGTCCGTGACCCGGATCGCCTGCTCCACGGGCAGCGGCAGGACGGGGGCGACGAGATGGCCGTAGAGGTCGATCCCGGCCGTCGCCGCCGGCGCGGCGAAGGCCTGCCGGTCCTGTTCGGCGCGGAACAGCGGTCCCGCCTCCAGCAAGCGCGACTGGAGCTGGGTGTGCCGGCGGATGCAGTCCTTGACGATGTCGACGAGTTCGGCGGCGCGGCGCTTGTGCTCCGGGTCCTCGGTCTCGTCGCGTGCCTTGCGGATGTTGGTGAGGATGGCGTTCTCGTGGCGGTAGCGCTCGGCCACGTGGTCCAGGGCCTCGGCGATCATGTCGGGGACGGCGTTGAGCCAGTCGACCGCGCGGACGTTGCGCCGGGTGGCCTCCAGGGCGCGGCGGAGCGTCTCGGAGTACTGCACCGTGCGGTAGCGGGCCTGCTCGGCGGCGAGCTGGGCGTCGGCGAGCCGGCCGCGGCTGATCAGTACCTCCAGCTTGACCTCGGCGGCGATCTGGGCGCTGGTGACGTCGGTGTCGAGGGCTCCGACCAGGACGTTGACCGCCTCGTCCGTGGTGCGCAGGTAGACCGTGCCGCCGGGGCCGGGCACCTCCTCGATCAGCTTGAAGTCGTAGTCCCGGCGGACGTACGTGCCGTCCGGGGCGAACGTGCCGTAGACGGCGCGGAACCCGCGGTCCACGCTGCCCACGTTGATGAGGTTCTCCAGGACCCAGCGGGCCACGCGCTCGTGCTCGGCGGCGGGCCGGTGCGGGGCCTGGGCGGCGATCCGCGGCACCAGCCGGGCCACGATCTCCTCGTGGTCGGCGCCCGTGTCGAAGTCCATGTTCAGCGTGACCAGGTCGATGGCGGCCAGCGCCACTTCGGCCATTCCGTACACCGAGTACTCGCCGGCCAGGTTGGCCTTGCGCGCGTCGAGATCGTGCAGCGGCGCGGTGCAGGCGAGCGCGCGCAGCCGACGCGCCAGCCCCTCGTCGGCGGCCGGGCCCGAAGCAGGGCGCGGCCCCGCGCTGAGCTGGGACGGAGCAGGGTCCGTCGATGCAGGTGAAGTCACGTTGCACAGCCTAGGTCCTCGGTCTGACATCGACCCAAACGGCGTGGACCGGCGCCGCCGGGCGGGCCGGGCGCCGCGGTCCGCGTGCCCGGGTGCGGGCCCTCCGCGGCCGTCCGCGGCCGTCCGCGGCCGCCCGCGCGGCCCGCTCCGCTACGGGGCGCTCTCCTCGCCCACCCGCCGCCGGTACACCTCGACGATCCGCTCCAGGGACTCGGCGAGGTAGGTCCGAAGCTGCCGCTCCGCCGCGCGGCGGTCGCCGTCCTGCAGGGTGCGCAGGAGCTCGCGGTTGCGGGCGAGGTACGGCTCGTGCAGCCGGCGCTGGTCGTCCACGACGTGGAAGGCGAGCCGCAGTTCGGCGAAGACGCTGCGCATCAGCTCGTCGGTGCGTTCGCTTCCGGCGAGGGCGACCAGTTCGCGGTGGAAGTGGATGTTGGCCGTACCCACCGCTTTCCAGTCGTTCTCGACGGCCGCCCGCTCCCCCTCGGCGACCGCGGCGGCCATCCCGTCGAGCGGGTACGGCGGTTCGCCCAGGCCGCGCACCACGGCGCACTCGACGAGGGACCGCGTGCGGTAGATGTCCTCGACGTCCTCCACCGTCAGCACCCGTACGAACACACCCCGGTTGAGCTCGTGGACCAGCAGGCGCTCGTGCGTGAGCAGCCGGAACGCCTCGCGCAGGGTGTTGCGGGAGACCCCGAGCGCCCCGCCGATGCCGTCCTCCGAGAGCCGGGTGCCGGGCGGGAAGTACCCCTCGCTGATGCGGTTCCTGAGGATGTCGGAGACCCGCTCCGCGGTACTCGTGCGGCCCAGGAGGACACGGTCGCCGGCCAGTCCCGTCAGCTGCTCTGCCATGCCCGGAATTCAATCGCAGACACCAGGACGAGACAACACAGGTATTGAGGGATCGTTGAACAATCCTCTACGGTGCTCCGCACGGCTCACATCCCAGCGCCCTCCGTCTCCCGTCTGCGAGGTGCCCATGAGCACGCCTCCACCGCCTCCTTCCGTGTCCTCCCCCGGCGTACGTCCGGCGCCGGGCGATCACAGCGCCGGCGACGGCGCGTTCGGCTGGCTGCGCGCCCTCGGCCCGCGCGGCCGGCGCGCGTTCGCCGGCGCCTTCGGCGGCTATGCCCTGGATTCGTACGACTACTTCACCCTGCCGCTCAGCATGGTGGCGCTGTCGGCGCACTTCGGCCTCGACAGCGGCGAGACCGGCCTGTTCACCACCGTCACGCTGGCAACCTCGGCGGTCGGCGGCGCGCTGGCCGGCGTGATCGCGGACCGGGCGGGCCGGGTGCGCGCGCTGATGATCACCGTGCTCGCCTACGCGGTGTTCACAGTCGCCTGCGGCTTCGCCCCCACCTACGAGACGCTGCTGGTCCTCCGCGCCCTGCAGGGCCTCGGCTTCGGCGGCGAGTGGGCGGTCGGCGCGGTCCTGGTCGCCGAGTACGCGGGCGCACGCCACCGGGGCCGCACGCTCGGCGCCGTCCAGAGTTCCTGGGCGGTCGGCTGGGCCCTGGCGGCGCTCTTCTACACGCTGGTCTTCTCCTTCGTCGGCGACGACCTGGCCTGGCGCGTGATGTTCTGGACCGGCGCGCTGCCCGCACTGCTCGTGGTGTGGCTGCGCCGCCGCGTGCACGACGCCCCGAGGGCGACGGCGGCCAGGGAGCAGGACCCGGGGCGGGGCTCGTTCGCCGCGGTGTTCCGGCCGGGCCGCGACGGCTCCCCCGGCCTGCTGCGCACCACGGTCTTCGCGAGCCTGCTGTCCACGGGCGTGCAGGGCGGCTACTACACGCTGGCGACCTGGGTGCCGACGTATCTGAAGACGGAGCGCGGCCTGTCGGTCGTCGACACCGGCGGCTACCTGGCCCTCCTCATCTCCGGCGCCTTCCTCGGCTACCTGACCGGCGGCCGGCTGACCGACCGGCTCGGCCGGCGGAACAACATCTGGCTGTTCGCGCTGCTGTCGGCGGTGTGCATCCTGGCGTACGCGCACATCCCGCACGGCGCCGACACCCTGCTGCTGGTGCTCGGTCTCCCGCTCGGGTTCTGCATGTCGGCCATCTTCAGCGGCTTCGGCTCCTACCTGAGCGAGCTGTATCCGACGCCGGTGCGCGGCACCGGGCAGGGTTTCACCTACAACACGGGCCGCGCGGTGGGCGCGGTGTTCCCCACCCTGGTGGGCTTCCTCGCGGACGGCTGGGGCGTGGGCGGCGCGCTGGTCTTCGGCGCGATCGGTTACGGCCTCGCGGCGCTGGCGCTGCTCGGGCTGCCGGAGACGCGCGGGAAGGAGCTGGCGTGATAGGGGTGGACCGTCCCGTCACCGCGGTCGAGGAGCACGCGCGCGCGTGGAGCCCGGAAGCCGCGCGGGCCAGGTTCCGCGAGGGCCTGGCCGGCCCCACCGCCGGGGTGGCGGCGGGCCACACGCAGGCCAACCTGATCGCGGTGCCCGCCGACTGGGCCTACGACATGCTGCTGTTCTGCCAGCGCAATCCCAGGCCCTGCCCGGTGCTCGACGTCACGGACGCGGGGTCGTGGACGACCGTCCTCGCCGAGGGCGCCGATCTGCGCACCGACCTGCCGCGCTACCGGGTGTGGCGGGACGGCGAGCTGGTGGACGAGCCCACGGACGCGCGCGCGTACTGGCGGGACGACCTGGTGTCGTTCCTGCTCGGGTGCAGCTTCACGTTCGAGTGGGCGCTGGCCCGGGCGGGGGTGCCGATCCGGCACGTCGAGCAGGGCCGCAACGTCCCGATGTACGTGACCGGCCGCTCCTGCCGCGCGGCGGGCCGGCTGAGCGGGCCGATGGTGGTGTCGATGCGCCCGGTGCCGCCGGAGCACCTGCGGGCCGCGATCCGGGAGAGCAGCCTGCTGCCCGCCGTGCACGGCGGCCCGGTGCACTGCGGGGACCCGGCGGCCCTCGGCATCGCGGACCTCGGCCGGCCCGACTTCGGCGACCCGGTGACCGCGGCCGAGGGCGACATCCCGGTGTTCTGGGCCTGCGGGGTGACTCCGCAGGCGGCCGTGATGGCCTCCCGGCCCCCGTTCGCCCTCACGCACGCCCCGGGCCAGATGTTCCTCACCGACGCCCGGGACGAGCAGTACCGGCTGGTCGGCGTCGACTGAGGCCCGGCGTCCCGGGGGCGGACGGAACCGGAGGCGGACGGAACCGGGGACGGACGGAACCGGGGGCGGACGGAACCGGGGGCGGACGGAACCGGGGGCGGACGGAACCGGGGGCGGACGGAACCGGGGAACAGAGGAAACTGGAACGAGAGACCGGAGGCACGGGACCACCATGACCGCGATCGATCTGAACGCCGACCTCGGTGAGGGCTTCGGCCGCTGGCGGCTGACCGACGACGAACAACTGCTCTCCGTCGTCACCAGCGCCAACGTGGCCTGCGGCTTCCACGCCGGGGACGCGGCCACCATGCGCCGGGTGTGCGACCTGGCGGCCGAACGCGGGGTGACGGTCGGCGCGCAGGTCTCCTACCGGGACCTCGCCGGGTTCGGCCGGCGTGCGATGGACGTGCCGCCCGCCGAGCTGGCGGCCGAGGTGGCCTACCAGATCGGGGCCCTGCAGGTGTTCGCGCGGGCCGCCGGGGCGCGCGTGGCCTACGTCAAGCCGCACGGCGCGCTCTACAACCGGGTCGTGCACGACTCCGTGCAGGCCCGCGCCGTGATCGAGGGCGTGCTGCTGGCGGACGGCGCGCTGCCGGTGCTGGGCCTGCCCGGCTCGCGGCTGCTGGAGCTGGCCGCCCGGGCGGGGCTGCCGGCCGTCCCGGAGGCGTTCGCGGACCGGGCGTACACCGACGAGGGCACGCTGGTGCCGCGCGGCCGGGACGGCGCCGTGGTGACCGACCCGGAGGCCGTCGTGGAGCGCTCCGTGAGCCTGGCGCGCTCCGGCGAGGTCACCGCGCTCTCCGGTGCGCGCATCCGGGTGCGCGCCCGGTCGCTGTGCCTGCACGGCGACACGCCCGGCGCGGTGGAGCTGGCCCGCCGGGTGCGCGAGCGGCTGACGGCCGCGGGCGTGCGGGTGGAGGCGTTCGCATGAGGACGCTCCCCGTCGGCGACGACGCGCTGCTGGTGGAGGTGGCCTCCGGCGAGGAGGCGCAGGCCCTGCACGCGGCCCTCCTGCGCCGCCGGGCGGAGGGCGCGCTCCGGGTCCGCGAGATCGTCCCGGCGGCCCGCACGGTGCTGCTGGACGGGCTGGCCGACCGGGCCCGCTGGGCCGCCGAGCTGGCCTCCTCCGACGTGCCCGGGGTGCCGCCGCGCCCGCGTGAGCTGCTCGAACTGCCGGTGCGCTACGACGGGCCGGACCTCGCGGAGGTCGCCGCGCGCTGGCAGGTGCCCGAGCGGGAGGTGGCCCGCGTCCACGCGGGCACCGAGTTCACCGTCGCCTTCTGCGGGTTCGCCCCCGGCTTCGGCTACCTCACCGGGCTCCCGGCCCGCTACCACGTGCCGCGGCGCGCCACCCCGCGCACCGCGGTCCCGGCCGGGGCCGTGGGGCTGGCCGGGCCGTACACGGGCGTGTACCCCCGCTCCTCGCCGGGCGGCTGGCAGCTGATCGGCACGGTGGACGCGGTGCTGTGGGACCCCGCGCGCGAACCGGCGGCGCTGCTGGCGCCGGGGACGCGCGTGCGGTTCGTACCGGTGGAGGGACCGTGACGGCCGGGACGCGACGAGCCGCCCGCCGTGACTCCGGGCCCGGCGTGGACGCGGGCGCCGTGCGCGTCGCCGCGGCGGCGGGGGTCCTGCCCGGGGAGGGGTCATGACCGATCGCGCGCTCGTGGTGGTGCGCGCCGGCGCGCTGACCACCGTGCAGGACCGCGGGCGGCCGGGGTACGCGCATCTCGGCGTGCCCCGCTCCGGGGCGCTCGACCCGCCCGCGGCGGCGCTGGTGAACCGGCTCGTCGGCAATCCGCCGGACGCCGCCGTGCTGGAGACCACCCTCAGCGGCTGCGCGCTGCGCCCCCGTTCCACGGTGACCGTCGCGGTGGGCGGCGCGCCCTGCCCGGTGTCGGTGGGCGGCCGCCCGGCCGCGTGGGGCGCCCCGGTCGTGGTGCCGGGCGGCGAGCTGCTGGAGGTGGGCGCGGCCACGGCCGGTGTCCGCAGCTACGTCGCGTTCGGCGGCGGCGTCGCCGTGGAGCCGGTGCTCGGCAGCCGCGCCACCGACCTGCTGTCCGGGCTGGGTCCGGCCCCGCTGGCGAACGGCACGGTGCTGCCGCTGGGCCCCCCGGCCGGCCCTCCCGCGCGCGTGGACGGCGTGCCGCAGCCGCGGCCGCCGGCCGAGCTCGTGCTGCGGGTGACACCGGGTCCGCGCGACGACTGGTTCACGGCGCGGGCGGTACGGGACCTCACCGCGTGCGCGTACCGGGTCTCCGCGGCGAGCAACCGGATCGGCCTGCGCACCGAGGGGCCCGCGCTGGAGCGGGCCCGGTCGGACGAGCTGCCCAGCGAGGGCATGGTCCTGGGCGCGGTGCAGGTCCCGCCGGACGGGCGTCCGGTGGTCTTCCTCGCCGACCATCCGACCACCGGCGGCTACCCCGTGATCGCGGTGGTCCGCGCCGCCGATCTGCCGGCCGCCGCCCAGGCCCTGCCGGGCACCCCGGTCCGCTTCGTGCCGGTACGGCGCCGCTGAACCCCGACGGCCCCAGGCGGGACCTCGGTGCTGCGGTACGGGGGTTGCGCCGCGACGGCTCGCGTGGGACTCCCGGTGCGCCGGCGCCGTGCGCGCCGCCGGCCGGGCCGGTCCGCGGCCGGGGTCAGCCGAGGGCCGCGTCCGGGCCGAAGCGGGCGCGCACCGCCGTCTGCACCTCGGCCTCCTCGGCCGGATCGGCGGCGAGGCGGCGCAGCCGCTCCACGACCCGGGCGTCACCGGTCTCGGCGTGCCGGGCGGCGAGCTCCCGGGTGGTCTCCTCGCAGTCCCAGAGGCACTCGACGGCGAACCCGGTGGCGAAGGAGGGATCGGTGGCGGCCAGTGCGCGGGCGGCGCGGCCGCGGAGGTGGGAGGAGGCCGTCTCGCGGTAGACGTGGCGCAGCACGGGGGCCGCGCAGGCGATGCCGAGGCGTCCGGCGCCGTCGACGAGGGTCCACAGGGTGGGAGCGTCCGGGCCCTCGCCGCGTACGGCCTCGCGGAGGGCCCCGAGGACCAGGCCGCTGTCCCGGCTGCCGCCGCGGCAGGCGAGCACGCGGCCGGCGGCGGCGCCGAGCGCGTCGGGGCGCTGCGCCCAGCCGCGCGCGCGGTCGACGGCGGCGACGCTGCGCATCCGTTCGAAGGCGTCGACGGCGGCTTCCGCTACGGCCGCCGTTCCGTCGGTGACCGCGGCCTCGACCAGGTCGAGGGCCTCGGGGTCGTTCGCGTCGGCGAGGTAGCGCAATGCGGTGCAGCGGGCGCCGTCGAAGCCGGTCCGGGCGGCCTGGACGATCTCCGGCCGGTCCTCGGGGCCGGCCACGGCGGCCAGGCAGCGGGCGGCGGGCACATGGAGGGCGGCGCCGCGCTCCATGCCCTGCTGCGCCCACTCGAAGACGGCGCGCACGCTCCAGCCCGGCCGGGGCCCGGTGGGGCGCATCTGGCGCTGCCAGCGGTCGAAGCAGCCGGCCTCCTGCGCGGCGCGCACCCGTGTGGCGACCGACCGGCGCGGATCCTCGGCCCACAGCCGCCAGGGCCGCGGCTCGAAGGCGTCGCGCACGGCGGCGGCCAGCTCGGCCTCGCCCTCGGGATCGGTGGTGAAGCGGGCCAGAACCGGGGCGGCGAGGGCGCGCAAGGCCGCGTCGTCGTCCCGGAGGGCCAGCTCGTCGAGCGCCCAGGCCCAGTTGGAGCCGTGGGCGGCGTACCTGCGCAGCAGGTCGAGGGCGTCCCGCCTGCCGTACGAGGCGAGGTGCCCGAGGACGGCGAGGGACAGGCCGGTGCGGGACTCGTCGGTGTCGAGGACGTCCTCGGGGCCGAAGAGGTGTGCCTCGACGGCGTCCAGCTCGCCGTTCAGGTCGAGGAAGAGGCGGGCGTAGTACAGGGAGCGGTTCTCCACCTGCCAGTCGTGGCGCGGGTCGCGCAGCACGCAGTGGTTCAGGGCCGCCAGCGCCTCGGCGCGCGGGGCGGTGAGCGCGTGCAGCGTGCCGTCGCCACGACCTCGCTGGAGCAGCCCGAGCAGCGTGCCGCTGGGCGCTATGACCGGATCGAACATGGGAAACAGCCTCACATCAAGCGTCGACGCAACCGGGAAACACGCATTACCTGGCCGCGTGACACAACGTCGGAGCGCCCGCCGTCTCTTGCTTGCTGTAGACCATCTCTCTCTGCCTCTCGTCGGTGGCCCATGCGGACCGCGTCACGGCCCGCGCGGTGCGGCAACACCTGCCCAGCCCTCGCGTCCGTGAATCACGTCGTCATGATGACCCGCGGTGTGTGCTGCCGCGACCGTATTTCCGGCGGCCGGCACCGCCTCCCCCGTTTTCCGTGTCGTTCCTGGTCGGGATGTCCGCGTCAGTGGACGCCGAACAGCTCCAGCAGGTCTGTCCTGCCGAACATGCGGGCCGTGTCGACGGCCGAGGGCGTCCCCGCGGACGGGTCGGCCCCGCCCTCCAGGAGGGCCTTGATCACATCCGTCGCCCCCTTGAAGACGGCGCCCGCGAGCGGGGTCTGGCCCCGGTCGTTGATCTGGTCCGCCGCGGCGCCGCGGGCGAGCAGCGCGCGCACCGCGTCGGCGTGGCCGTGGTAGGCGGCGAGCATCACCAGGGAGTCCCCGCGGTCGTTGGTGAGGTTCGCCGGGACGCCCGCGTCGACGTACGCCACGAGCGCCTCGGTCCGCCCCTGCCGGGCCAGATCGAAGATCTTGGTCGCCAGCTCCACGACCTCGGGGTCGGGGGCTTCACTCATCGGCCGGACCGCCTCTCCTTGCAACCGTTCAGGTGAATCGCCAGGGTACTGGCTCGCGTCTCGCATGACCCGAAGTGCCCGAGGTAAAGATCACCACGGCCTGTGCCCGGGCGGCGGACCCGGCCGGCCGGGCCGGGGCGGGCTCCGCCGAGCGGGGTAAATGAGCCGGTATTCACCCAGTTGCACCTTTAATCGTATGGATACATGCTGTGATCCTGGAAGAGCTCATGGTGACTGTCCCCCCTCGACACCAGGAGGCCCCCAATGATCCTCTCCATGTCCGGCGTCGTCCTGCTCGGCATCATCGTCTTCCTGTTCTTCCGCAAGGACGGCCTCAAGGGCTCGCACGCCTGCATCTCGGCCCTGTTCGGCTTCTACCTGGCGAGCACGGCCATCGCCCCGAGCATCAAGGCCGGGGGCGAGAGCCTGGCGAGCCTCCTCGGCGGCATCAGATTCTGACCCCGCCCGTCCCGTCCGAACGCACCGTCAGGAGACAGCAGTGGCCCGGCGCCCTCTCCCCCGCATCCTGAGCAAGGACAGCGCCCAGATCGCCCGGACGCAGATCGCCCGGAGCAGGGAGCTGGCCCGGACGGCGGCCGACAGCGCGACCGACGTGCTCCACCCGCTGATCACCGTCACGCGCGGCCTGCGCCGGCTGGCCTCGGCCGGACGGCGCAAGTGGGCGGACACCCCGAAGGACAGGCGCGGACCGCTGCTCTTCCTGGCGGCCTCCGCGATCCTGGTCGTGGCGCTGGTGCCGTACGGGCCGCTGCTCGCCGTCGTCACCGTGATGGCGGCGGCGGCCTGGCAGGGGCGCGACCGCACCCCGCCGGGGCCCGAAGGACCCGACGCCTCCCGGTCCGAACGGCTCCGCGCGCTGTACGAGGCCCTGGTGCCGTACTTCTCCGGCCCCGAGGACCCCGCGCCGCTGTACGCGCACGGCGGGGAGTGGGAGAAGGCCTTCGTGGAGCACGAGTTCGACGACGGAGGACGCGTCGGCCATCTGGTGATCCGCTACCCCGCCTGTTTCGCGGACGGCGACCCCGCCGCCCGCGCGCGGATCGAGCAGCTGCTCACCGCGAAGGCCGGCCGGGGCCGCGAGTACCGCTTCGCGTGGGACGAGGAGGGCAACCAGCTCACCGTCACCGTCCTGCCGCCGCTGCCCGCGGACGTGCCCGCCCAGCACTTCGTCACCGCGCCCGGGGAGACCGTCCTCGGCTTCACCGATCCGAGCGAGGTCCAGCGCACGCTCCCCCTCTGCTACGGGGAGGAGGAGCGGATCGACGTCCCGCCCGTCGTCTGGCGCACCGGCGTCCGCTCCACCGAGCCGCACCTGCTGGCCATGGGCCACCCCGGCGGCGGCACCTCGACCCTGCTGCGCTCGATCGCCCTGCAGGCCCTCCGGTACGGAGACGTGCTGATCGTCGACGGCGGCGGCACCGGTGAGTACGCCTGCCTCACCGGCCGGGACGGCGTACTCGCCGTGGAGTGCGCCCTCCCCGGTGCGCTGGCCAGTCTGGAGTGGGCCGCACAGGAGACGGAGCGGCGGCTCATCGCGATCAATCTGGCCCGGCAGGCGGGCGACCCGCCGCCGGCGGACACCCGGCGCCCGCTGTGGCTCCTGCTGGACCGGCCGGGCGTCTTCACCCACCTCGCCGCGGCCGACGGCCGCAAGGACCCGCAGGCGCTGCTGCAGGTGCCGCTGCGGCACGGCCGCGCGGCGAACGTGACCGTGGTCCTGGCCGAGCAGTTCGACAGCGCGGACGCGCTGAGCGACGCGGTACGGCAGCACACGCGGGCGCGTGTCGTGCTCGGGGCCGCCGCGCCGCAGCAGGTTGAGGCGGTGCTGGGCGTGCCGCCGCACACCACGCCCCCGGCACACCTGCCACCCGGCCGCGGCTACGCCCGGCTGGGATCCGGTCCGGTGCACCGGCTCCAGGTGCCGCGGACGCCGGACCCCTACGACGAGGCGACGAGCGACGCCGACCGGCAGGCGGTGCTGGAACTGCTGCCGCCGCGGAGCAGGCCGGCGGACGCGGAGCCCCCCGTGCCGGCGGACCTGTCCAAGCCGGCGGCAAAGGAGGCGCCGAGGACGGCGGAGGCGGTCCCGGCCGAGAGCTGACCGTCCTCACGACGGCACCGGACCGGCGACACCGCAGCCGACCCGACGCCGCTCGGTTCGCCCGGCACGCGGGGGCCGCGCGACCAGCCCCCACCGGACCCGCCCCCGGGCCGGCGGCGCCCGGCCGGCGCACCGCCGCATCCGCACCCCCGGCCGCCCCGCGGCCGATGCCGCGCCCCCGGCTCCCCGAGCGCGCCCCCGCCCGAGCCGTCCGCGGCGTTCACGCCCGGACGCCGCCCCCGACGCACGGCGCCCTAAGCCACGAACGTCCGCGGGGACTCCCCCGCCCCCGTCGCCCCGGTCTCCACCAGTCGCGCCGCGGCGGCGAGCCGTGTCGCCGCCTCCTGCGCCACCGCTCCCCCGACGGTGAACGGAAGCCGGACGTACCCCTCGAAGGCGCCGTCGACGCCGAAGCGGGGGCCGGACGGGACCCGGACACCGGTGCGTTCACCCGCTTCCGCGAGCCGGGAGCCGGAGAGGCCGCCGGCCCGGACCCAGAGGGTCAGGCCACCCCGCGGAACCTCGAACTCCCAGGCGGGCAGTTCCCGGCGGAGGGCGGCCACCAGGGAGTCGCGGTTGTCCCGCGCCTGCGCTCGGCGCAGTTCCACGGCCTGCTCCCAGCCGCCGGTGCTGAACAGCCAGTTCACGGCGAGCTGTTCCAGCACCGGCGTCCCCATGTCGGCGTACGCCCGCGCGGCGACCAGGCTGCGGATGACGTCCGGCGCCGCCCGCACCCACCCGATGCGCATGCCCGCCCAGAACGCCTTGCTGGCCGAGCCGACCGTGATCACCGTGGATCCGGCGGGGTCGAAGCCGCACACCGGCCGGGGCATCCCGCCGTCCCGGAAGGCCTCGTCGAGCCAGAGCTCGCTCATCGTCTCGTCGGCGACGAGGACCGTGCCGGCCGAGCGGGCCGCGTCCACCAGCCGGCGCCGCTGGTCCTCGTCGGCGAGCGCGCCGGTGGGGTTGTGGAAGTCGGCGACCACATAGGCGATGCGCGGCGCGGCCTCGCGCAGCACTTGGCGCCAGCGGTCCATGTCCCAGCCCGCCAGTCCCTCGGCCATCGCGACGGGGACCAGCCGCGCGCCCGCCTCGCGCATCAGCTGCAGGATGTTGGCGTAGGAAGGGGACTCGACGGCGATGCGCTCGCCGCGGCCCGCGAAGAGGTGGCAGATCGCGTCGATGGCGCCCATCGCGCCGGTCGTCACCATGATCTGCTCCGGCATGGTGGGGATGCCGCGCGCGCTGTACCGCTCGGCGATCATCGCGCGCAGGGCGGGCAGTCCGGCCGGATAGTCGCCGTGCGTGTGGGCGTACGGCGGCAGTTCCTCCAGGGCGCCCTGCACGGCGCGGGTGAGCCAGGGCTCGGGGGCAGGGAGGGAGGCGCAGCCCAGGTCGATCACCGAGCCGAGGGCCTCCGGGGGCAGGGGTTCCAGTCCGCGGGCGGGGACGGGGTTGCCCGCCGGCACGGCGGTCCAGCTGCCGGCCCCGCGGCGGGACTCCAGGAAGCCCTCGCCGCGCAGCGCCTCGTAGGCCGCCGCGACGGTGGTGCGGCTGACGGAGAGCGCCAGGGCGAGTTCGCGTTCCGCGGGCAGCCGGGCGGCCACCGGAACGCGGCCTTCCAGGACCAGCAGCCGGATGCCGTCGGCCAGGGCGCGATAGGCGGGGGGCCGGCGGGCGCCGGGTACGGCCGGGCGGTCCTGCTGGGAGCCGAGGAGCCGGGCGAGCTGCGCGGCTCCCACCGCCGAGGTCCACTGCGGCATGACGATCAGTCCACCTTCCCCGAATTGGCCCTGGATGGCATCTCGCGTCAAGCCACAGAGTGTCATGCGTCAGGCCACCGCCACCACCCAGGGGGGTACGTCGTGCTCACTCGCCACCGTCACCTAGGACGACGGCTGATCCAGCTGTACGCCGGACTCGGGCTCTACGGCGCGAGCTCCGCGCTGCTCGTGGCGGCGGGCCTGGGCCTGGAGCCCTGGGGCGTGCTGCACCAGGGGCTCGCGGAGCGGTCCGGGCTGAGCATCGGCGTGGTGTCGATCGTGGTGGGCGCCATGGTCCTCCTGCTGTGGATACCGCTGCGCCAGCGCCCCGGACTCGGCACGGTCTCCAACGTCTTCGTGGTCGGCCTCGCCATGGACGGCACGCTCGCCCTCCTTCCGGACGCCCGCTCCCTCGCGGTCCGCGTCCCGCTGCTGCTCGCGGGCGTCGCACTGAACGGCGCGGCGACCGGCCTGTACATCGCGGCGCGCTTCGGCCCGGGTCCGCGCGACGGGCTGATGACGGGGCTGCACCGGCGCACCGGCCGGTCGATCCGGCTGATGCGGACGGCGGTGGAGGTGGCGGTGGTGGCCACCGGGTTCGCGATGGGCGGCACCGTCGGAGTGGGCACCCTGCTGTACGCCGTGTCCATCGGCCCGCTGGCCCAGCTGTTCCTGCGGGTGTTCGCCGTGGTGCGGGAGCCGGCCGGGGCCGCGGCCGGCACCGCGGCGGCGCCGGAGCGGACCGCGCTGCCCCGGTGACCCTCCGGAGATTTCCGGCCATCGATTTCTCACTTGAGGGCAAAGGGCGGTAGTGTACGCGTTTGGCCTGCCAGGCGTACCGTTACTGCGCGTCAAAGATGCCGAATCGCTGGGTGACATATGCCATCAGATGTGACAAACCGGACGCCTGCGGGTACAACAAGGGGCGGCTACGACGGCGACGCATGACCCGGAACGGGACTCGGTACGGGAATCTTTACCGCCGACCGGACGTTGACCGGATGACGACGACAGCGACACCTGTCCTGTGGGCGACAAGCCCGGGAGGCACGATTCATGAGTGAGCGAGCTCTTCGCGGTACGCGCCTCGTGGTGACCAGCTACGAGACGGACCGCGGCATCGACCTGGCCCCTCGCCAGGCCGTGGAGTACGCATGCGAGAAGGGGCACCGTTTCGAGATGCCCTTCTCGGTGGAGGCGGAGATCCCGCCGGAGTGGGAGTGCAAGGTCTGCGGGGCCCAGGCACTCCTCGTGGACGGCGACGGCCCGGAAGAGAAGAAGGCCAAGCCCGCGCGCACCCATTGGGACATGCTGATGGAGCGGCGCACCCGTGAGGAGCTCGAAGAGGTCCTCGAGGAGCGTCTGGCGGTACTGCGCTCGGGGGCGATGAACATCGCGGTCCACCCGCGGGACAGCCGCAAGTCCGCATAACGCACACGACACCGCGGGCGCCGTACGTGAGTCACGTACGGCGCCCGCGGTTTCGTGTGCCTCCCGGCGCGCTCAGCGGGTCAGCGGCGGCCGCTGCTCCCCCGGCTCGGACCGCTCCTGGCGGATGACCTCCCCCTGCACCACCTTGCCGTCGGGGCGGTGCATGCGGGCCTGCTGGAAGGCGTCGCCCAGGCCGCCCGGGACCACCGTGCGGAGCCTCTTGTCCAGGGCGTCCTCCGCGAAGCGGCCGACGGCCTTCTGCACGGGCGGGAGCAGCAGGAGCAGCCCGAGCGCGTCGGAGAACAGGCCGGGGATCATCAGCAGCAGGCCGCCGAGCATCATCCAGCCGTTGCCGCCGCCGCGCTCGGGCGAACCGCCCCGCTGCAGCGCCTCGTTGAGGCTCTGGAAGGCGCGGCGGCCCGCTCGCTTGATCACCACGGAGCCGGCCGCGGCGCCCGCGACGAGGATCAGGAAGACGGTGAGGCGCCCCGCCGCGCCCGCGACGAGGATCAGCAGCCAGATCTCCAGCGCCAGCCACGCGGCCAGCCCCAGCGGCAGCCACCTGCGCAGCCGGGAGCGCCGCGGCCGGGCGGTGTACGGAGAGGTCGGAGCGCCAGTCGTCATGCTCCCAGTGTGCCCGGGGGCTGTTCAGCGCGGGATAAGGGGCCGGGCGGACGAGCCTTCCGGCGGTCGCTAGGACTGCCGGGAACTGCCGGTGATCTTGCCGACGCGGTCGCCCACGCCCCAGGCGGTGACCCGCCACAGCGCCTCGACGAGGATGTCCTTGCTCATCTTGGAGTCGCCGTGTTCGCGCTCCACGAAGGTGATGGGCACCTCGACCACGTGGTAGCCGGCCTTGACGGCGCGGCGGGCCAGGTCGACCTGGAAGCAGTACCCCTGCGAGGCGACCTCCTCCAGGCCCAGGCCCAGGAGGGTCTCGCGGCGGAAGGCGCGGAATCCGCCGGTGATGTCGCGCAGCGGCAGGTCGAGGGCGAGACGGGAGTAGAGGCTGCCGCCGCGGGAGATGAACTCGCGGGACTTGGGCCAGTTCACCACCCGGCCGCCGGGCACCCAGCGGGAGCCGAGGACCAGGTCGGCGCCCTTGAGGGCGGTGAGCAGGCGGGGCAGTTCCTCGGGCTGGTGGGAGCCGTCGGCGTCCATCTCGATCAGCACGCCGTAGTCGCGCTCCAGGCCCCAGCGGAAACCCGCGAGATAGGCGGCGCCGAGGCCCTCCTTGCCCGTGCGGTGCAGCACCCGGACGCGGTCGTCCTGGGCGGCCAGCTCGTCGGCGAGTTTGCCGGTGCCGTCGGGGCTGTTGTCGTCCGCGATGAGTACGTGCGCCTCGGGGACGGCCTTGCGCACCCGGCCGACGACGGACTTGATGTTCTCCGCCTCGTTGTAGGTCGGGATGATCACCAAGGCCGTGCCGAGCGGACCGAACTGCCTCCCCTGGGCCTTCGCCGCGAGGGTCCCGTCGCCGTCGTTCACTGCTGCCCCTTCATGTCGTACGCAGGGGTCCACCATAGTGGCCGCGGCCTGGGATGACGCGGCAGCTCGCGCGCACGGTGGTGTCGATGTCGCCGAGGCGGGGCCGGAACGCGCCCGCCGCTGCCGTCCCGCCGCGTGCCCGGCACCTTCGTACCACGGCGGATGGGGGCCCGGCGCCCTTCGGGCCGACCTGGGACCCGCTGGCTGCGGGTCGACCGAAAGCCGTTGTCTACTGAGCTCCCGGGCCCCACCCGGGTCACACCTGGCCGACCATCCGGGCGTTGCCCCGTCGGCGCGGGCGCTGAGCCTGGCTCCCAGCGACGGCGCCCCGGTGCGGCACGCCGTCCCTGACCCAGCGGCGCTGCGGCGCGTGGTCTGAACGCCTCCCGGTCGGGCGTCCGGTGGTGGACTCGGCCGAACCTACCGGCCCCCGGCCGCCGACTGTCAACAGCCCCCTGACCTGCGCAGACAATGCTGCTGACGCGTCCGGCGGGGAGGATGCGCAGGTCGGGCGGCGGGGCCTGGGAGGCGGGCGGCCGGCGCGCCACCCCCCAAGATCACTCGCCCGGCCGTACGTACACCGTCCGTCCGCCCACCACGGTGCGCAGGCAGACCGGCAGGGCGCGGCCCGGGGTGAGGTCGGGCAGGCCGGGGGTGCCGGAGCGCGGATCGGTGGACCAGCGGGCGACGCGGTCGTCCGGGGCCTGGACGATCAGCTCGTCGGTGCGCCAGACGGCATAGTCCGCGGGCGCGCCGGGAACGAGGACGCCCGCGTCGTCCCTGCCGACGGCCCGCCAGCCGCCGCGGGTGTGCGCGGTGAACGCGGCGCGGACGGAGATCCGGTGTTCCGGCGTGCGGTGGAAGGCGGCGGCGCGGACCGTGCCCCACGGGTCGAGCGGGGTGACCGGGCTGTCGGAGCCGAACGCGAGCGGAACGCCGGAGCGCAGCAGCGCGGCGAAGGGGTTGAGGGTGCGGGCCCGGCCGGCGCCCAGGCGGCGGGCGTACATGCCGTCCTCGCCGCCCCACAGGGCGTCGAAGGCGGGCTGGACGGAGGCGATCAGGCCGAGCTCCGCGAAGCCCGCGACGGTCTCGGGGGTGAGCATCTCGGCGTGCTCGACGCGGTGCCGCGCGGCCCGGACGCGGGCGAGGCCGATCTCCTCGGCGGCGGCGCGCACGCCCTCCACCACGGCGGACACGGCGGCGTCGCCGATGGCGTGGAAGCCGGCCTGCAGACCCGCCTCGGTGCAGGCGACGACATGGGCGGCGACGGCGCCGGCGTCCAGGTAGGCGGTGCCGGTGTGGTCCGCGTCGGCGTACGGCTCGTGCAGGCAGGCGGTGTGCGAGCCGAGGGCGCCGTCGGCGAAGAGGTCGCCCGCGGCGCCGACCGCGCCCAGCGCGCGGGCCTTCTCCGGGTCGCGCTCGGCCCAGTAGCCGACCACGCGGGGGCCCGGCGTCCCGGCGGCGAGCCGGAGCAGGCCGGTGAAGTCGTCCTCGGAGGAGATCCGCGGGCCGCCGCACTCGTGCAGCGTGCCGATGCCGAGGGAGGCCGCGTGCGCCAGGGCGGCGCGCTGCGCCTCGGTGCGCTGGGCGGGGGTGACGGCGGCCAGGGCGGCCTCGCGCACGGCGTGGTGGGCGTCGCCGGTGAGCGGGGCGTCCTCGCGGGGGACGTCGCCGGGGACCAGGTCCAGCAGGGCGCTGGTGACGACCGCCGAGTGCACGTCGATGCGGGACAGGTAGAGGGGACGGCCGCCGGTGGCCTCGTCCAGCTCCGCGCGGGTCGGCGGCCGGCCGCCGGGCCAGCGGGCGGCGTCCCAGCCGTGGCCGAGCAGGACCCGGTCGCCGGGACGGGCGGCGGCGAACGCGCGGATCTCCGCGAGGGCCGCCTCCAGGGAGGACGCGGCGGACAGGTCGAGGCCGGTCAGGGCGAGGCCGGTGGCGGTGGTGTGCACATGGGCGTCGGTGAACGCCGGGGTGACGAGGGCGCCGTCGAGGTCGACCACCTCGTCCACGCCGTCGGCGAAGGCGTCGGCGGCGCCTTCGGAGCCGACCCAGGCGACCTGGCCGCGCTCCACCACCATCGCGGTGGCGAAGGGGTCGGCGGGGCTGTGCACCTCCCCGCGGCGCAGGAGGACGGTGCGGGGCTCGGCGGACTGCTCACTCATGCGGCACAGTGTCTCGCGCGCGGGGGGCGCGCGCGGCACCGGGGCGGCCGGTTCAGATCTTGGGGGGACGCGCCTCGTAGGGGGTGGAGAGCACCACGGTGGTACGGGTGGAGACACCGGCCAGCGTGCGCAGCCGGGCCAGCAGTTCCTCCAGCTCGTGCGGGGTGGCCACGCGGACCTTGAGGATGTAGTTCTCGTCGCCGGCGACGCTGTGGCAGGCCTCGATCTCGGGGACGTCGGCGAGGCGGTCCGCGATGTCGTCGGGGGCGCTGGGGTCGAACGGCTTCACCGAGATGAACGCGGTGAGCGGCAGCCCGACGGCCTCGGGGTCGACCACCGCGGCGTACCCGCGGATGACGCCACGCTGTTCCAGCCGGCGCACCCGCTGGTGCACGGCCGACGTGGACAGGCCCGTGGCCTTGCCCAGGTCTGTGTAGCTCATCCGCCCGTCCTTGACGAGCAGCTGCACGATCTGACGGTCCAGCTCCTCCATGCCGCCCCAACCTACCGTGCGGCCGATCGCCCGGACACCTCGCAGGTGCTGGTCACTCCCGGTTCGGCGGGAAACGCGCCGGGACGGACACCCGCTCACCGCGTGTGACGAACGCCACACGGCTCGGACAGGCTCCGTGATGTCCTCGTGATTACCCCCCGGACCGGGCGGGAAGTGCTTGCTGTGGTCGAGGCCGCAGCGCCTTCACGGCCCAGCCTTAGGGGGAGTTCCCATGCAGAGTGTCCATCGCCCTGGTCGATCCGCGTCCAAGCGGCAGCAGCAGGCCGTCGAGCCCGAGCCGGAGGGCGTCGAACCGGACGTCTTCGACGACGAGCTCGACGCCTACGACACCTTCGAGATGTACCGGGTGATCTGCCCGGACTGCGCGCAGCCGATCGCGCTGCTGGCGGACGAGGAGGTCCTGCCGGAGCACGCGCTGTGCGCTTCGCCGTGGAACCCGTTCGGGCTCACGGTGTGCGCGGGCACGGGCCGCCCGGCGACCGACGCCCGCCCCGCCGACGAGTCCTACGAGCCGCAGGAGCAGGACACGGCTCTGCTGCTGACGCTCCCCCAGGGGCTCGACTGGCGGACGCAGCCCTTCTCGCACGTCGGGGGCCCGGGCTCGCGCCCGATGCGCGTACCGGCGATGCGCCGCCAGGCCGCCTGAGCCGCTCCGGCGCGGGTGAGCCCCGTCACGGTGACCGTACCGCACCACGGCGCGCAGCTGTCGTGGTGCGCGTGAGGCGTGCCCGCACGGGGCCCGCACCTGCGCGGCGCGCGGCCCGGGTCGTCGGCGCGGCGGCGTCGCGGAGCGGGCGGGAAACGGGACGTGCGTGAACTGACGCCCGATTCCGCCGGACGGTGACCTGCCCGGCCGCCGGCGCGTTGCCCGGGTATGACCCCCATGTATCCGGTACCCGGGCGTCAGCGCCGTGTCTTCGTGCCCCGCCCCGCGCAGTCGGTTCCGCCGCCGCAGGACCCGCCCATCTACCGCGACCTGATGCGGGCCTGGGCCGACCGGGGCCGGACCCTGCCGGGCCGCCACGACCCGGAGTGGGTGGCACTGGCGGCCCCGACGGTCCTCACCGGGGAGTTCAGCGACCTTCCGGCCCCGCCACGTGACGGGCGATGACCATCCGCTGGATCTGGTTGGTGCCCTCCACGATCTGCAGCACCTTGGCCTCGCGCATGTAGCGCTCGGCCGGGAAGTCGGCGGTGTACCCGTAGCCGCCGAGGATCTGCACGGCGTCCGTGGTGACCTTCATGGCCGTGTCGGTGCAGTGCAGCTTGGCCATGGCGGCCTGCTTGGCGAAGGGCAGGCCCGCGTCCCGCAGCCGGGCGGCGGCGAGGTAGAGCGCGCGGCCGGCCTCGATCTGCGTGGCCATGTCGGCGAGCATGAAGCGCAGCCCCTGGAAGTCGGCGATGGGGCGGCCGAACTGCCGGCGCTGGGCGGCGTAGGCGACGGCCTCGTCGAGTGCGGCCTGGGCGAGGCCGATCGCGCAGGCCGCGATGCCGAGCCGGCCGGAGTCGAGTGCGGACAGGGCGATGGCGAAGCCCTGGCCCTCCTCGCCGATACGCCGGTCGTCGCCGACCCGGACGCCGTCGAGGTGCACCTGGGCGGTGGGCGAGCCCTTCAGGCCCATCTTCCTCTCGGGCGCGGCCGCGCTCAGGCCGGGGGCGTCGCCGGGCACGAGGAAGGCGGTTATCCCGCGCGGGCCCTGCTCGCCGGTGCGGGCCATCACGGTGTAGAAGTCCGCGACGCCGCCGTGCGTGATCCAGGCCTTGGTGCCGTCGATGACCCATTCGTCGCCGTCCCGGACCGCCTTGGTGCGCAGGGACGCCGCGTCGGAACCGGAGGACGGCTCGGAGAGGCAGTACGCGCCGAGCAGGCCGCCGCCGAGCATCGCGGGCAGGTGCTCGACCTGCTGCTGCTTGGCGCCGTAGGTGGCGAGGGCGTAGGAGGCGAGCGTGTGGACGCTGACGCCGAGCCCGACGGTGAGCCGCGCCGCGGCCAGCTCCTCCACCACCTGGAGGTACACCTCGTAGGGCTGCTCCCCGCCGCCGTGCTCGGCGGGGTACGGCAGGCCCAGCAGGCCCGCCTCGGACAGCAGGGTGAAGGTCTCGCGCGGGAAGCGGCCCGCGTCCTCCTCCTCCGCCGCCTTCGGCGCGATCTCGCGCCTGGCTATCTCCCGGACCAGGGAGAGCAGATCCCTCGCCTCGTCCGTCGGCAGTTGACGCTCCACCGGCTGCGGTTCGCGGTCGGACATGGCGTCGGCTCCTCCCTGTTCGGGCACCGGCGGTTCGGCCCGGGGTGGGGGCGGCTCCGCCTGGTCGTTGCGCTGGGCCGAAGGCGCCGGCTTCCGGGTCTCGGAAGGTGCTGACCTGCGGCATGCGCTGTGAGTATGCCCGATCGACGCCCTCGCGTCACCAGTTAACGACCGCTTACTTCCCCCGTCCAGTCCTGAGGCTTTCCGGGCCCGATCGGTCCGCACCGCCGACCCGGTGGTGGGGCCGGACCGGCCGGCGTCAGCGGCGTGCCCCACCCGGAGGAGAGACGTGCCCCAGCTCCTCGCGGGCGGGACAGCGGGGGCGGGGGACCAGGAGCCTGCGCGCGCTCCTCTCCCGTGCCGGGGTCAGCCGCCCCTGCCGGCGGGAGCGGGGGCCGGACGGGCGGGCTCCAGCTGCCCGATGGCGCGCAGCGCCCCGCCGAGCGTCCTGACCAGCAGCTCGCCCAGGGTGTCGCGGGACAGCTCGGCGACGACCGCCTCGCGCACGCCGCCGCGGATCGCGGGCACCTCGGCGTCGAAGCCGACGCCGCCGCCGGCGATGGCGCGGTGGGCGGCCCGTGCGCTGTCCATGGACGACGTCGCCCGCCGGGCCGGGGTCGCCACGGGGCTGGTCTCCTGCTACTTCCGCTCCGAGCGCGGCTCACGCCCGATGGCGATGAGTCCGGTGCGACGCGCCACGGAACGCGCGGCGCCGCGCACCGGGGTGACGGCGCTCTGCCGGGGCATGGTCAAGGTCGGTCCTGTTCCGGGCGGCCGACGGGACGTCCGCAGTGTGTCCGCGGGACGTCCGCAGTGTGTCCGAACATGCCCGGCCCATGAGCGCCGGGTCAGAGCAGGCCGAGCCGGGTCACCAGCATCGCGAGCACCACGACGAGGACCCAGCCCATGACGTGTTCGACGAGGTCCGGGCCGTCGTCCTCGGGGCCGCCGGTGAGGGCACGGGTGACGGTGGCCGAGTGTGCGGTCATGATGTCGCTCGCAGATGCAGGGGTCGGACGCACGGGGGGACTCCCCCGTGCGTCCGTCCACCTTGCCACCCGATCCGGTGTTCGCGGCGATGAGCTTGGTCACACCCCTCAGCGCACGCCCACCGCCGCGAGGGCTTCGCGCTGCCGGGGGGTGGGGTGGGCCGGGAAGTAGAGGTAGCAGACTCCCCCCGTGCCGGAGACGACCTTGCCGGAGGCGTTGTACCGCTTGGTGCGCAGCCAGACATTTTCGAACTCCCGGCGCAGGTACACCCGCCGTACCGCCTCGTCGCTCGGTGAGGCGGGGTCGTTGGCGACGACGTCGCCGTCCGCCGTGAAGCCGATCACCGTCATCAGGTGCCCTGAGGTGCCGTACCCCGCGCCGGTCAGCTCGGTCTTCAGGAAGGACTGGGACGTGATGGCCGGGATGCCGGCCGCGATCAGCGTCTCCAGGTCCGTGAGGGAGGCGAGCCGGGTGACCACGCCCTGCAGGCCGTCGAAGGTGGCCGCGTAGGCGGCGTTGAAGGGCCAGTTGCCGCAGCCCCGGTACTGGTGGTCGTAGGTCGAGCGGGCCGCGTGGCACACCTGCGGGTCGGCGTAGGACGGGTCGACCCAGGACAGCTGCTCCCGGGTGAGCCGGCCGCCCCAGTACTCGATCACCATCTGCGAGGAGGTGGGGCTGCACCAGGCCTCGCCGCCGTTGTCGTACTCCGGGTACTGCCCCGTGTGGATCTCCTGGGAGTAGCGCGGGACGGCCAGTTCCCGGGCGAGGCCCGGGACGGAGGCGGGGACGGTGAAGCGGTCGGGGACGTCGGAGCCCATCGCGCCGAGCCGCCGGACGGTCGGGGTGAGAGGGGTGCCCGGCCTGCGGTACAGGGTGAGGCGCAGCCGGTACGAGACCAGGCGCAGGCCGGTGCTCGCGTCGTCGAGGGCGAGGGTGTCGGTCCAGACGGTGCTTCGGCCGTCGGCCTGGCCGTCCACGGAGGTCCGCTTGATGTCCCGGTCGCCGGCCGCCCAGCGGCCCATCACGTACCACGGCGTCTCGGCGCCGTCGGAGTACGTGCCCCGCAGTTCGGCCTGGAGCCAGGTGCCGTCGGGGGTGTGGGCGTTCCACGAGACCACGGCCTCGGTGGCGGGCACGGTCAGGCGGTGCACCGGGGAGGTCCAGACCGCGTACTCCCAGGGCGCGGTCGTGCCGGTGTGCGGATCCGTGTAGTCGGTGCGGCCGGCGGGCGTTTCGATCACCAGACCGGGGCTCCGGCCGGCGACCGCCCGGGTGCCCTCGGCGGTGCCGGACCGCCAGTCGCGGTACGTGGTCCAGGAGTGGTGGTCGACGGGGCGGGCCGGGGCCCGGCCGGAGGCGCCGGCGGCGGGCCCCCCGGCGGCGGCCGCGGGGCCTGCCGCGCCGGTCACGGCGGCGGCGACGGCGGCGGCCAGGACGGTCCTGCGGGAGGGCTGTCGGGTTCTGCTCATGGGCGCGTTCCCCCGGGGGTGTCCGAGTCGGGCGGGTCCGGTGCACGGTGGTGCGCCAACTATGGAGCAGGCCGGACCCCCCGGCCAGCACTTGCGCGCATGCCGCGCCGCCAATATTGGTCTGCACCGCCGAAAGGGGCCGCGGCGGCGGGCGCGGGACGGCCCCGGCGCGGGCGGGACGCCGTGCGCCGGGGCCGTGCGGCCGGGGCGGGACGCCGCGCGCCGGGGCCGTGCGGCCGGGACGGGATGCCGCGTGCCGGGGCCGTGCGGTCGGGGCGGGCTCAGACCAGGTCCATCGCGGCCACCTCGTCCGGACGGCCGTAGCTGACCGGGCCCTGGAAGCGGCGGCGGGCGGTGGCGAACCACCAGACCGTGGCCACCAGCAGGACGACGGCCAGCGCGATGGGCGCGTAGTTGAAGGAGTCGACCGTGATGGGCGAGGCCTGCGGCAGCATGAACAGCAGGCTGCTGAGCAGGATCCACACCACCGCGAGCCAGCCGATCGGCCGGCCCCAGCGGCCCAGGTGCCAGGGCCCGGGCTGGAAGGCGTCGCCGAGCCGCAGCCGCAGGAAGATGGGCACGGCGTAGGCGAGGAAGAGCCCGACCACATTGACGCTGACGATGGCGGTGAACGCCGTGTGCGACCACCAGCCCGGCACCACCAGGGCCAGTGAACAGGCCACCGCGAGCCAGACCGCCTTCACCGGGGTGCGGGTGCGCAGCGAGACCGAGTGCCACCAGCGGGAGCCGGGCATCGCGCCGTCCCGGGAGAAGGCGAAGATCTGGCGGGTGTTGCTGGTGAGGTTGGCGAGTCCGCAGAAGAGCATCGCGCCGATGACGATGAGGAGCATGACCTTGGCGGTGGCCAGGCCGAGTCCGTCGATGAGGATCTGGACGGGCGGCGCGGCCGCCCCCGCGACCTTGTCGTAGTCGCCGATGCTGTAGACCAGTGCCAGCATCAGGGCCAGGCCGGCGATCGCCGAATAGCCGATGGCCCGGGTGATCCCCTTGGGCGCGCTGACCGTCGCGCGGACCGTTTCCTCGGACATGTGGAAGCTGCCGTCGAAGCCGGTGAAGGTCCAGCTGGTGACCAGCAGACCGAGCATGCCGCCGTAAAGGCCGTTCGTGAAACCGGTGCTGTTCTCGAAATGCGTCACGAAGGACGCCGGCTGATGCCGGTCGGGCATCACTATGAGTGCGCCCACGATCACGACGAGTCCGATCAGCAGCCACCACACGGAAATGCGGTTCAGCACGGCGACGAGCTGGACCGTGAAGGTGTTGGCGAGCCCCTGCAGCACGATGACGAGGGCGGTGATCAGGACCGTCTGGTGCGCCGTCGGCTGGTAGGAGGGCCACTGCAGCTGCACGAAGACCTGGATGAAGGTGGCGGCCGCATAGCCGGTGGCGGCGGTGCCGCCGATCTGGCCCACGAAGTTGAGCCAGCCCGTGAACCAGGACCAGGCGCCTTTGTGCCGCTTGGCGAGTTTGCCGGCCGAGAAATAAAGGGCGCCGCTCGTCGGATAGGCGGAGGCGACTTCCGCCATCGCCGCGCCGATGAGCAGCACCATGACGGACACACCGATCCAGCCGAACACCAGAATGCGGGGGCCGCCCGCGTGCATACCGAATCCGAAGGACGAGAAGATGCCCGAGAGGATATTGATGATGGTGAAGGAGATGGCGAAATTGTCGAACGCCTGGAAGCGCCGGGTGAGACTGCGCGGATAACCCATCGCGTGCAGGGTCGCGTCGTCGTCGAGCACGACGGAGTCCGCCGCGCGGGCGCGCGGCCGGGGGGTCGACATCCGTTCCGACACAGATCGGCCTTTCTCTCGATGGGGGGTCTCGATGGGGAACAGGGGGAGCGGGGGCGAGCGGTCAGGCGGGCGCCGGGACGGGCAGGCCGCAGGAACGGCGCGCCCGGGAGAGCTGCTCGGCGGGGTCGCCGAAGGCGCTCCACGGCATGCGTGAGGCGTACGGGCCCATCGCGGTGAACACCGCCCGGGCCTCGAACTCGCACTGGGCCATGACCAGGGCGTGCGCGAGGTAGGCCAGGTCGAGCACCGGGGTGAACCGGTAACCGGCCACCGTCGGCAGCCAGTTGTGGTAGATCGCCAGCGCGGTGGAGCGCCACTGGGGCTGTTCCCAGACCCGGTCGGCGAGCAGTTGGGTGGGGTTGTAGCTCTCCACCAGGGCCACCAGGGGCAGCAGCCGGAGGGCGGAGTCGGCGGGCGCCCGCTGGCTGAGGAAGGCGGCCACGTCCCAGGCCGCGTTGACCGAGCCGCCGTGCCGCGTGAAGAAGAAGGACAGGAAGCGGTGGTGGGCCTCCCGGTTCCACGGGTCCAGGGACAGGATGTGCCCGAACAGCCGCCAGGGACCCGGGGGTGCGGTGAGCAGGCCCTGCGGGGCCGGTTCGCGCAGCCGGTGCAGCCGGGCCATGGCGAGCCGGGCGACCCAGGGGGTGGGATCCCCGGGCGCCGCGGCGGCGGCCCGGTCGCACGCGGTCAGGGCGATCCGCTCCAGCGCCTCGGCGCGGTCGTCGCGCGCGTCGGCGGCCCGCAGGGCCCGCTGCACCGCGACCCGCGCCCACATCAGCGCCGCTTCGGGCGTCGGCTCCTCGGCCAGCCAGCGCTCGACCAGGTCGGTGCCGGCCGCCTCGGACGCGAGCACCAGCGAACGGTGGGCGCGCAGGGCGAAGTCGGAACGCGTCTCCGCGAGGGCCTCGTACGCATGGCGGTAACGGCCGGCCCGCACATCGACGCATACGCTCGCCAGGACGCGGTCGTCGGCCGCCGGGTGCCATACATAGTGCCCTTCGAATAACTCCGCGGCCATGTCCCCCTGCCAGTCCCGTCCTGCATCACCGTGCGCAGGAGGCACCTTACTCAGCGCCGGGCACACCCGGAACGCCGAATTCGACATATCGGTCAGTTAATTCGGGCTGTTTATCGGCGCCATTGACTGGCCGCCAGCCGATGGTTCAAGACGTGACGTTTTCCGGCGGGCGCCGGGGGCCCCGGGCGCTCCGCCCCGGAGGCCGCCCTAGACTGTTTCACGGAAAACCGACCCGCCTCACCACCCCCGGGAATCGCCATTCACGACCTCGCCGCCCGGCTGCGCGGGCTCCCCCCGTCCCTGGGGCCGGTCCGGCTGATCGGCGTCGACGGGCACGCCGGCTCCGGGAAGTCCACCTTCGCCGGCCGGCTCGCCCACGCGCTGGGCGGGGCCCCGGTGCTGCACCTCGACGACATCGCCAGCCACGAGCAGCTCTTCGACTGGACCGACCGGCTCCTGACCCAGGTGATCAAACCCCTCGCCCGCGGCGAGAGCGCGCACTACACCCCCTACGACTGGCGGGCCCGCACCTTCGGCGCCCCGCGGCCGCTGCCGCCCGCGCCCGTGGTGCTGGTCGAGGGCGTCGGCGCCGGCCGCCGGGCGCTGCGGCCGCATCTGGCGCGGCTGCTGTGGATGGAGCTGCCCGCGGCGGACGCCTGGGCGCGCGGCCGGCTGCGGGACGGCGCCGAGCAGCGCGCGTTCTGGGACGGCTGGGTTCCGGCGGAGCGCGCGCACTTCGCCGCCGACCCCTCACGCCCCCATGCCGATCTGCTGGTGCTGCAGCGACGGGAGGGGTATGAGGTGGTGCCGGGACCGGCGCAGGCCGCCGGAGCGGACCACGGCATGACGCACAGTGACGGATCGTCCGCATTGCGGTGAAGGCGCGGGAAGCCGCGCCGGAGCGCTTGCGAGCCAACTTTCCTCCCGTGCCCCAACTGTGCTTGACCCGGGAGCCGTACAGGTCTTACGTTCTCAATGTGCGGCTTTCGGAGCCGCCGGCCGACGCGAAGCCCCCGGTTGTTCCCCCGTGACCGGGGGCTTCGTTCTGCCCGCGGTCCCCCCTTCCCGGCCCGTCTCGCGCACCGATCCGCTCACCCTCGGTCACGAACTGGCGTGCGCCCCGTCCGCTCCCACCTCGCCCGACGCCCCGTGCGGCCCCCTACGGCCCGTGCTCCCCGCGCGGGTACGATGCCCCTGGTGCGACCGTCGAGCCTGCCTCGCGCACCTGCAACTCCGGTCCGCGGCACAGCGGTTCGACCGCGGCGGCCGTCGGGCGACCGTCCGGCGGCGAAGCACGGGGCACGGTCTGTGGGGGGGACGTGATGGACTTCGGCACGCGGGGCCCCGAGGCCCCGGCCGACCTCGCCTGGCTGCGGGGCGTGGACGCCTACACGATGGGCTCCTATCCGCAGGCGGAGGAGGAGTTCCGCGCCGCGGTGCGGATGGACCCGGGCATGGCCGACGCCTGGCTCGGGCTGCACGCCCTCCGGGTCGACACGACCACCGCGCTGCTGCGGATGTTCCGGCACCGGGACCGCTTCGGGGAACAGCGCGCCCGGCACCGCCGTGCCCTCAACTCCTGGTACTGGCTCGGCTGGTGGGTGCAGCCGGTGCTGGAGAGCCCGCGCGACCTGCTGCTCGCGCACGCCTCCCACTGGCTGGACGGCCGGCACGTGCCCGAGCTGGACCGGGCCCTGGCCGGACTGCCCCCGGTCGACACCGACGCCCAGGTCCGCTTCCTGCACGCCTGCCGCGCCTATCTGGTCAAGGACTGGGAGCAGCTCGTGAGGCACACCGACCCGCTGCTGGACGATCCCCTGCTCGGCATCGAGGCCGGCCTGTTCGGCGGCATGGCCCGGGTCCGGCTGGAGATGTACGGCCAGGCCGAGCCGCTGCTGGCGACCGCCCTGATGCGCTGCCGCAGCGAGCAGCCGCAGCGCAAGGAGCTGCGGTACTGGCTGGCGCGCGCCCATGAGGGCACCGGCCGCAGTGCCGCGGCGCTGCCGCTGTACCGGGCGGTGCACCGGGTGGACCCCGCCTTCATGGACACCTCGGCCCGGCTCGCCGCGATCGCCGAGGGCGACGGGTACGACGACGCGGCCGGCCTCGCCGCGGTCACCCTGGCCGGCGCGGGGCAGGACACGGCGGACGGGCCGGACGGGTTCGACTCCCTGTTCGGTACGGAGGGCCGGGACCTGCGGCTGCCGGAGCCCGACCTGCCGACGGGCCCGCTGCCGTCGCTGGGCGAGCCCGTGGTGCGGCTGAAGACCGGGGTGTCCTCGTCGCTGGTCCCGGCCGGGCCGACCGACCCCGCGCTCCTGGAGCAGGCGCTCGCCGAACTCGAGCGCATGGTGGGGCTCGAACCGGTGAAACGCCAGGTGAAGGCGTTGTCGGCGCAGTTGAACATGGCGCGGTTGCGGGCCGGGCAGGGGCTGCCGGTGCAGCCGCCCAAACGGCACTTCGTCTTCTCCGGGCCGTCGGGGACGGGCAAGACCACGGTGGCGCGGATCCTCGGACGGGTCTTCTACGCGCTGGGGCTGCTCGGCGGCGACCACCTCGTGGAGGCCCAGCGGGCCGATCTGGTCGGCGAGTACCTCGGGCAGACGGCCGTGAAGGCCAACGAGCTGATCGACTCCGCGATCGGCGGGGTGCTGTTCGTGGACGAGGCGTACGCGCTGTCCAACTCCGGGTACGGCAAGGGGGACGCGTACGGGGACGAGGCGCTGCAGGTGCTGCTGAAGCGGGCCGAGGACAACCGGGACCACCTGGTGGTGATCCTGGCCGGCTACCCGGAGGGCATGGACCGCCTGCTCGCCGCCAACCCGGGGCTCTCCTCCCGCTTCACCACCCGCGTCGACTTCCCCTCCTACCGGCCCGGGGAACTCACCGAGATCGGCAAGGTGCTGGCCGCGGAGAACGGGGACCTGTGGGACGAGGAGGCCCTGGAGGAGCTGCGGTCGATCGCCGGGCACGTGGTCGAGCAGGGGTGGATCGACGAGCTGGGCAACGGGCGCTTCCTGCGGACCCTGTACGAGAAGAGCTGTGCGTACCGGGACCTGCGGCTGTCGACGTACGCCGGGGCGCTGCGCCGGGAGGACCTGGCGACCCTGCGGCTGCCGGATCTGATGCAGGCGTACGGGGAGGTGCTGTCGGGGCGGGGGCCGCAGGATCCGCCGGGCCTGTAGGCGGTGCGGCGGCCGCGCCGGGCCGCCGGCGGGGGCTCGCTCGCGCGGTGCCCCGCCGGCGGCGCCGATCTACGTGGCCAGCGCCCCCTCCGGCTCCCCGCTCACCCTCGGCTCGGCCGGCCGCGCGTCGGGGGACTGCCGGTGCGCCGGATCCCGCACCTCCCCCACCAGGAGCTCCAGGACGTCCTCCAGGGCCACCAGGCCCAGCACCCTGCCGGAGGCGTCCGCCACCTGGGCCAGGTGCGTGGCCGCGCGGCGCATCACCGTGAGGGCGTCGTCGAGCGGCAGCTCGGCGCGGAGCGTGGCCATCGGGCGCCACACGTGCTGCGGGACGGCACGGTCGGACTCCTCCAGGTCGAGGACGTCCTTCACGTGCACGTACCCCATGAACGGGCCCTTCTCGGCCGCCGCGACCGGGAAGCGGGAGTAACCCGTGCGGGCCGTGAGGTCGACGATGTCCCCCGGGGTGACCGACGGGGTCACCGTGACCAGGGACTCCCGGCGCAGCAGGACGTCCGTCACCGGGCGGGAGCCCAGCTCCAGGGCGTCCTCCAGGCGCTCCTGCTCCTCGGGGTCGAGCAGGCCGGCCTGGCCGGAGTCCTCCAGCAGGCGGTTGAGCTGCTCGGTGGTGACGACCGCCTCCACCTCGTCCTTCGGCTCGACCCGGAACAGCCGCAGGATGCCCTGGGCGCAGGCGCCCAGGGACACGGTGATCGGCCGGCAGAGGCGGGCGAAGTACACCAGGCCGGGGCCGAGCCACAGCGCGGCCTTCTCCGGGGCGGCCATGGCGAGGTTCTTCGGGACCATCTCGCCGATGACGAGGTGGAAGAAGACCACCGCGGCCAGGGCGATGACGTAGCCCAGCGGGTGGATCATGCCGTGCGGGAGGCGCACCCACGCGAACACCGGCTCCAGCAGGTGCGCCACCGTCGGCTCGGCGACCGCGCCGAGCGTCAGGGAGCAGACGGTGATGCCGAACTGGGCGGCGGCCATCATCTGGGGCAGCCGTTCCAGCCCGTACAACACCTGGCGGGCGCGGGCCGTGCCGAGCGGTTCGATCTGGCTGCGGCGGACGGAGACGAGCGCGAACTCGGCGCCGACGAAGAACCCGTTGGCCAGCACGAGCAGCGCGGCGAAGAGCAACTGCAGGACGCTCATCGGGCGGCCTCCGTCGCCTCGGCCGCCGGGGCCGTCCGGACCAGGCGGACCCGTTCGGCGCGGTAGTGGCCGACCTGGCGGACGGCGAGCCGCCAGCCGGGCAGCTCCGCCCGGTCGCCCGGGGCCGGGATGCGGCCGAGCAGGTCGGCGACCAGGCCGGCGACGGTCTCGTACGGTCCCTCGGGCACGTCGAGGCCGATGCGCTGCAGGACGTCTACGCGGCAGCTGCCGTCGACGTCCCAGGCGGGTCTGCCGTCCTCCGCGGGGGCGGGCGCCAGCTCGGGCACGTCCTTGGCGTCGTGCTCGTCGCGGACCTCGCCCACGAGTTCCTCGACGATGTCCTCCAGGGTGACCACGCCCGCCGTGCCGCCGTACTCGTCGACCACGACGGCGATGGGCTGTTCGCTGCGCAGCCGGGCGAGGAGGGGCCGCACGGGCAGGGTCTCCGGGACGAGGAGGGCCTTGCGGGCGATACGGCCGACGGGGGTGCGCAGACGGTCCTGCGCGGGGACGGCGAGGGCGTCCTTGAGGTGGGCCATGCCGACGACCTCGTCGATCTTCTCCCGGTAGACGGGGAAGCGGGACAGGCCGGTGGCGCGGGTGAGGTTGACGACGTCCTCGGCGGTGGCCGAGTCCTGCAGGGCGCTGACCTTCACCCGGGGGGTCATGACGTGCTGCGCGGTCAGCTCGCCCAGGGAGAGGGTGCGCACGAACAGGTCGGCCGTGTCCTGCTCCAGGGCCCCGGCACGGGCGGAGTGCCGGGCCAGGGACACCAGCTCGCCCGGGGTGCGCGCGGAGGCCAGCTCCTCGGCGGGTTCGACGCCGAGGGCGCGGACGAGCCGGTTGGCGACCGTGTTCAGCCCGGAGATCACCGGACGGAAGAGGCGGGAGAAGTGGTGCTGGGGGCCGGCCACGAAGCGCGCGACCTGCATCGGCCGGGACACCGCCCAGTTCTTGGGCACGAGTTCGCCGATCACCATCTGGATCGCGGAGGCGAGCAGCATGCCGACGACCACGGCGACACCGGAGGCGGCGCCCTCGGGGACGCCGAGCGCGGCGAACGGACCGTGCAGCAGTTCGGCCAGGGCCGGTTCGGCGAGCATGCCGACGACCAGGGAGGTGATGGTGATGCCGAGCTGGGTGCCGGAGAGCTGGAAGGACAGCTCCTTCAGCGACTCGACCACCGTGCGGGCGCGTCGGTCGCCTTCGGCGGCGGCCTGCTCGGCGTCCGGGCGTTCGACCGTCACCAGGCCGAATTCGGCCGCCACGAAGAAGCCGTTGGCGAGAATCAGCAGGAATGCCGCTCCCAGGAGCAGCAGGGGGATGGTCACGCTGCCACCGCCTTCCCGTCGTGTCGGGTCGGGGCGGCGCAGGTACTGCAGGACGATCCGTCCATCGCCGGAGGGAGTCACTCCTCGGGTAGCAGGAACCCCTGTGCACCGGGCGGCACGCAGGGGCGGAGGCGCAGGAGAAGGGCCTCCGCCACCAGATTAATCAAGATCTGGGCCGACGCGGCAGGGCGGAGCACCCGGAGCGGTCCCCGAGCGTGCCCCGAGGCGTCCCCGGCGGGGTCCCCCGAGCGGTCCCGGAGCACCCCGCGGCCGGCGCTGCCCCCGGGTCAGCCCCCGTCGCCGTCCCGGGCCGTCGCGCGCGCCTCGGCGAGGGCGCGGAGGGCCTGCGCGTCGGCGACGGCCTGCTGCCGGGCGATGCCCGGCTGGATGCCGAGCGCGGGCAGGCTGGTGCCGTCGCTGAGGTCCAGGAACACCCAGGGATCGCCCGTCCGGAGGTTCACCCGGAGGATCTCCGCCCAGGCCAGGCGCCGCTCGCCGGCGATGTTGACGACGGTGACGCCGGACTCGTCGGCGACCACCTTCACCCGGGCGAACCGGGTGAGCACCCAGAAGATGAGCGCTCCGGTGACGACGAAGCTGAGCCGCTCCCCCGGGCCCAGGTCCAGCAGGAACGCGATCCCGGAGATCACCAGGAAGATCACGGCGCCGGCGGTGAGCAGGATGACCCGGGTGCGGCCGGGGCGGAAGGTGACGGGGAGGTCGGGAAGGGGGGTCGGGTCGGGCATCGGTCGGCGCACCCCTCTACAGGCGGCAGGCGTGGATGGCCGTGGTCAGGATCGCGCGGGCGCCGATGGCGTACAGGTCGTCCATGATGCGCTGCGCCTCCTTGGCGGGGACCATGGCGCGGACGGCGACCCAGCCCTCGTTGTGCAGCGGGGAGACGGTCGGGGACTCCAGGCCGGGGGTCAGCGCGACGGCCTTCTCCAGCTGCTCGACCCGGCAGTCGTAGTCCATCATCACGTACGTCCTGGCGACCAGGACGCCCTGGAGGCGGCGCAGGAACTGCTGGACCTTGGGCTCCTCGGCGTCTGCGCCGGTGCGGCGGACGACGATCGCCTCGGACGTCATGATCGGCTCGCCGAAGACCTCCAGGCCCGCGTTGCGCAGGCTGGTGCCGGTCTCCACGACGTCGGCGATCACCTCGGCGACGCCCAGCTCGATCGCGGTCTCGACGGCGCCGTCCAGGTGGACGACGGAGGCGTCGATGCCGTTGTCGGCGAGGTGCTTGGCGACGATGCCCTCGTAGGAGGTGGCGATGGTGCGGCCCTGGAGGTCCTGCAGGCCGTCGGCGGTGCCGGGGCGGGCGGCGAAGCGGAAGGTGGAGCGGGCGAAGCCCAGCGGCAGGATCTCCTCGGCGCCGGCGCCGGAGTCGATCAGCAGGTCGCGGCCGGTGATGCCGATGTCGAGGCGGCCGGAGGAGACGTAGATCGCGATGTCGCGCGGGCGGAGGTAGAAGAACTCGACCTCGTTCTCCGGGTCGACGATGCGCAGCTCCTTGGACTCGCGGCGCTGCTGGTAGCCGGCCTCATGCAGCATCTCCGCCGCAGGGCCGGACAGTGAACCCTTGTTGGGGACGGCGATGCGCAGCATGAGGTCGGCTTCCTTCTCTCGTTCTCTACGGGCTGGCTACGGGTGGGCTTACAGGTGGGCGTAGACGTCGTCCAGGGAGATCCCGCGGGCGACCATCATCACCTGGACGTGGTACAGCAGCTGCGAGATCTCCTCGGCGGCCGCCTCCTTGCCCTCGTACTCGGCGGCCATCCACACCTCGGCGGCCTCCTCGACGACCTTCTTGCCGATGGCATGGACGCCCTTGCCGACCAGCTCGGCGGTGCGGGAGGTGGCGGGATCGCCGTGCGCGGCCTTGTGCTGGAGCTCGGTGAAGAGCTCCTCGAACGTCTTCTTGGACATGGTGAGGCCCACCCTACGCGGTGTGCGGCACTCCTCAGTGCCAGGGTTCGGACACCGAGCGGAGGGTGGCCGCGGTCGAGACCGCCGCCGTCACCGCCTCGTGGCCCTTGTCCTCGCGGGAGCCCTCCAGCCCGGCCCGGTCCAGGGCCTGCTCCTCGGTGTCGCAGGTGAGCACGCCGAAGCCGACGGGGACGCCGGTCTCGACGGAGACCTGGGTGAGGCCCTGGGTGACGCCCTGGCACACGTAGTCGAAGTGGGGCGTGCCGCCCCGGACGACGACGCCGAGGGCGACCACGGCGTCGTAGCCGCGGCCGGCGAGCGCCTTGGCGGCGACCGGCAGTTCGAAGCTGCCGGGGACCCGGATCAGGGTCGGCTCGTCGATGCCCAGTTCGTGCAGGGCGCGCAGGGCGCCGTTCACCAGGCCGTCCATCACCTTCTCGTGCCACTGCGCCGCGATGACGGCGACCCGCAGGTCGCTCACGTTGCGTACGGACAGCTCCGGTGCACCCTTGCCGCTCACGTCTCTCCTCAGTGCCTTCTTGCTTACTGGTTTCCGCAGGTGCCCGACACGGCGGGCGTGTCGAGCCAGGGCAGGTCGTGCCCCATCCGGTCCCGCTTGGTGCGCAGGTAGCGGAGGTTGTGCTCGCCGGCCTGGACGGGCATCGGCTCGCGGCCGGTGACCCTCAGGCCGTGCCGCAGCAGCGCGTCGGTCTTGTCGGGGTTGTTGGTCATCAGCCGGACGCTGCGCACACCGAGGTCGGCGAGGATCTGCGCGCCGGCGCCGTAGTCGCGGGCGTCCGCGGGCAGGCCGAGTTCGAGGTTGGCGTCGAGGGTGTCGTGGCCCTGCTCCTGCAGTGCGTACGCCCGCAGCTTCGACAGCAGGCCGATGCCGCGTCCCTCGTGTCCGCGCAGGTAGACGACGACGCCCCGGCCGCGGCCGTGGATGCGCTCCAGGGCGGTGTCCAGCTGGGGACCGCAGTCGCAGCGCAGGGAGCCGAAGACGTCGCCGGTGAGGCACTCGGAGTGGACGCGGACCAGGACGTCCTCGCCGTCGCCGATCTCGCCGTGGACGAGGGCGACGTGCTCGACGCCGTCGGCGGCCGAGCGGTAGCCGTACGCCCGGAAGGCGCCGTGCCTGGTGGGCAGGTGGGTCTCGGCCTCGCGGCGGACGGCGGGCCCGCCGGGGGGCGCCTCCCGGTCGAGCGGCGCCGGGAGCTCGGTGGAGCGCCGGTAGGCGATCAGGTCCTCGATGGAGATGATCGTCAGGCCGTGCTTGCGGGCGAAGGGGATCAGCTCGGGCAGCCGGAGCATGCGGCCGTCCTCGCCGGCGATCTCCACGATGGCGCCGGCCGGGCGCAGGCCGGCGAGCCGGGCGAGGTCGACGGCGGCCTCGGTGTGGCCGTTGCGGGTCAGGACGCCGCCGGGCCTGGCGCGCAGCGGGAAGACATGGCCGGGGCGCACCAGGTCGGCGGGTCCGGCGGTGCCGCTCGCCAGCAGCTGCAGGGTGGTGGCGCGGTCGGCGGCCGAGATGCCGGTGGTCACACCGTGCGCGGCGGAGGCGTCGACGGAGACGGTGAACGCGGTCCTCATCGACTCGGTGTTGTCCTCGACCATCTGCGGCAGCCGCAGCCGGTCCAGTTCCGCGCCCTCCATGGGGGCGCAGATCAGGCCCCGGCACTCGCTCATCATGAACGCGACGATCTCGGGGGTCGCCTTCTCGGCGGCGACGACGAGGTCGCCCTCGTTCTCCCGGTCCTCGTCGTCGACGACGACCACCGGACGGCCGGCCGCGATGTCGGCGACGGCCTGCTCGACCGGGTCGAGCCCAGAACTCTCGATGTCCTCCGTGCCGTAGAGGACCGGTGCCGAGGTCATGCCGGCGCTCCTTCCAGGACGGGCCGCGCGTCCCTGCGGGAGCGCAGCCACCAGTCGCGCATGCCCCACAGGACGAGTGCGCCGTAGATGACGTAGACGAAGCCGGAGAAGGCGTAGCCGTTGGCGAAGTTGAGGGGCACGCCGACGAGGTCGACGAGCAGCCAGGCGAACCAGAACTCGACCATGCCCTTGGCCTGCGCGTACATCGCCACGACGGTGCCGACGAAGATGTAGGCGTCGGGCCAGGGGTCCCAGGACAGGCTCGGGTGGGCGGTGAAGAGCAGGGCGACGGCGACCGTGCCTGCGGCCGCCGCGGCGACCATGGCCGCGCGTTCGCGCCAGGTGGCGAACCGGGGTGCGATGTGGCCGTCGCCGGCCCGGTCCCTGCTGCGCTGCCACTGCCACCAGCCGTAGAGCGCGACCGCCATGACGACGGCCTGCTTGCCGGCGCTGCCGGTCAGGTGGCCGTAGAAGGCGGCGAAGAGGACGAGGCCGGAGAGGAACTGCACCGGCCAGGTCCACAGCGAGCGGCGCCAGCCGAGGGCGAGGGTGATCAGGCCGAGGATGTTGCCGACCATGTCCGACCAGATGATGTGCTGGCCGAAGAGGGTGAACGCCTCGGAGTTCATCCAGTTCACCGGCCGGCCCCCTGCCCGGCCGCGAGCAGCCGCTCCACGTACTTGGCGATGACGTCCACCTCGAGGTTGACCGGGTCGCCGGGCTGCTTCACGCCGAGCGTGGTCAGGGCGAGGGTGGTCGGGATGAGGCTGACGGTGAAGTGGTCGGGGCCGGCGTCCACGACGGTGAGGCTGATGCCGTCGACGGTGATGGAGCCCTTCTCCACGACGTACCGGGAGAGGCCGGCGGGCAGGGAGATCTTCACGAGCTCCCAGTTGTCGGAGGGCTTGCGCTCCAGGATCTCGCCGGTGCCGTCCACGTGCCCCTGCACGATGTGCCCGCCGAGGCGTGCGCCGACGGCGGTGGGACGCTCCAGGTTGACCCGCGATCCCACGGTGAGCGCCCCGAGGCTGGAGCGGTTCAGGGTCTCGGCCATGACGTCGGCGGTGAACTCGTCGCCCTCGTGCTCGACGACGGTGAGACAGACCCCGTTCACGGCGATGGAGTCGCCGTGGCGTGCGCCCTCGGTCACGACGGGGCCGCGGAGCCTGAAGCGGGAGGCGTCGCCGAGGTGCTCGACGGCGGTGACCTCACCCAGCTCTTCGACGATTCCGGTGAACACTTCCCGGGTCCTCCTGCCTCTTCGGGCACGGACTCCGGGGCCTGTCGATGACGACAGAGTCACGGGTGGGCGCACAGACCGGGGGCGTCGCCGGCACAGGGGGCGTCCGCAGGCGGACGTGTCCCGGTACGGCGGCGCGCACACGGAACGCATGCCCGCCCGCCGCGCACTGCCTCCCATCCGGACTTTAACCGTCGGTCCAGGAATTTCACCTGGTCAACCGGCCGCTGGAAGCGACCGGGTCGCGGACTGTAACCGCCGGTTCGGACTTTCACCGACCCCGGAGTGCGCTGCTTCTGGTACAGGGCCAGTGTGCCACGGCCGGTGCTCACCCAAGAGGGTGAGGAGTGTGGGCTCGCTCACACTGCGTGTCCCCTGCGGCGCGCCGCGCACTCGGGCGCCCAACGGGCGGCGGTCCGCAGGGGGTTGACATCGGTCCGGACCATTGACCGGACTGGTCTAGTCCTTTTAGGGTGCGGGCGGGCCCGGCGGCGGTGACGACGGCCCTTGCCCGCCGCCGGGCCCGCCACCTGCAGGACCCGACCGCCGGGACCAGGCCTGCGCCGTACAGCGTGCCGTCCCACCGGGTCGCACCGGTCGCGCTCCCCCGCCGTGCCGGGCCGCGCGGCGCGGGCCGACGCGACGCGCGCCCGCATTGCCGTGCGCCCGCCGGCGCGCCCACCCGCATTCCCGCGCCTTTGCCTCCGCGCCCGCGTGCGCGCGGCCGCCGTCACGGGCTCTGGCGCTCCGGTGGGGTGAACAGGTCGTCCTGCGCCCGGTCCCGGGCGGTGAGCAGCGCACCGCGCAGCACGGCGGCGCCGCCCAGGCTGCTCGGCCGTACCTCGGTGCGCAGGGGGGACATGCCCCGCAACCGGTCCTCCACCCACCCGGCGAGCAGCGCTCCCCCGGCCTGGCCCACCTCCCCGCCGAGCACCACGCATCCGGGGTCCAGCACGGCGACGACGGAGGCGGCGCCGACGGCGACGCGGTCGGCCAGGGCGGCGAGGAAGCGGTGCGCGGGAGAGCCGCCAGCGCCGCCGGACGCCCGGGGCGCACGGGCCGCCGCGGCGTCGTGCGCGACCGCGCCCCCCGTCCCGCCGGCCGCCCCGCCAGGCGCGCCGTCCGCCGCCACCTCGGCCACGGCCCGGCGCACCACCGCCGCGGCGGCCGAGCCGTCCGCCCCCTCCGGCGCCGGCAGGCCGCACTCCCGCGCCAGGGACGCGAGCGCCGCGGCCCCGGTCAGCGAGTGGAACCCCCCGTCGCAGTCGGTCGCCGAGGGCAGGGATCCCGTTCCGGGGACGGGCAGGAAGCCGATCTCACCGGTGCCGCCGGAGGCGCCGCGGCGCAGGGCGCCGTCCAGGACGACCGCGGCGCCGACGCCGTGGCCGAGCCAGAGCAGGACGAAGGTGTCCCGGTCGCGGGCGGCGCCCTCGCGCTGCTCGGCCAGGGCGGCCAGGTTGGTCTCGTTCTCGACGGTGACGCGGGCGCCGGGCAGCCGTACGTGCAGGGCGGCGGCGAGGCTGCGGTGCCAGGCGGGCAGCCCGGCGGAGTCGCGCAGGTCCCCGGTGGCCGGGTCGACGAGGCCCGGAGCGCCGATGCCCACGGTGTGCAGGCGGTCGGCCCCGGCCTCCTTGACCGTGCGCTCCACGGCGGCCACCGCCTGCTCCAGGGCGGGCCCGGTCCCGGCGTCCCCGCCGATCGGCACGGACGTCTCGGCGAGCACCCGCCCGACGAGGTCGGAGACGAGCACGAAGACCCCCTCGGTGCGGACGTCGAGGGCGGCGAGGTGGGCGCGGCCGGCCACGAGGCCGTAGAGGCGGGCGTTGGGGCCCCGGCGCTGCTCGCCGGACTCGCCGACCACCGTGATCAGTCCGGCGGCCGAGAGCCGCTCGACGAGGTCGGCCACGGTCGGCCGGGACAGTCCCGTCAGCCGCTTCAGCTGTCCCGCCGTCAGCGGGCCTTCCTGCTGCAGCAGCCGCAGGGCGAGGCGGTCGTTGATGGCCCGGGCGGTGCTCGGTGATGCGGGCATGGCGGGAATCCTCCCAGATCGCCGGACCGGCCACCGCACGGGACGCGCGGCACGCTATCTATCAGGCAGGGACCCTGATAGTTTACGCCGCATGGCGTCCGAATGGGTCGGGAACACCGGAGGGGTGGGGACATGAGGGACATGGGGCATCCGCACGACGAGGTGAGGCGCGCCCGGTACGCCGTGGCGGCCGTCTTCGCCGTGCACGGCGCCGTGACCGGTTCGTTCGCGACGCGGGTGCCGTGGATCCAGGACCACGCCTCGCTGAGCGCGGGCCAGCTGGGTCTCGCACTGGCCTTCACGGCGTTCGGCGCGGCGTGCGCGATGCCGCTGGCGGGCCGGATCAGTCACCGGTTCGGCAGCCGTACGGCCCTGCGCGGGCTGCTCGCGCTGTGGACGCTGTCGCTGGTCCTGCCGTCCCTCGCGCCGAACCTGTACACCCTGTGCCTGGCGATGTTCGCCTTCGGCGCCGCCTCCGGCATGGCCGACGTCGCGATGAACGCGCTGGGGGTCGAGATCGAGCGGCGGCTGGAGAAGTCGATCATGTCCGGTCTGCACGGCATGTGGAGCGCGGGCGCGCTCGTCGGCTCGGCGGCGGGCACGCTCGCGGCGCACCTCGGCTCCGACGCCCGCCTGCACCACGTCCTCGCCGCGGCGGCCCTCACCCTGCTCGGCATGCTGGCCTGCACCTGGGTGCTGGACGTGCAGCCCGCCGAGGACGAGGAGCCACCCCCGCGGTTCGCCCTGCCGCCCCGCTCGGCGGTGCTGATCGGCGCGGTCGGCTTCTGCGCGGTGTTCGCGGAGGGCGCGAGCCTGGACTGGTCGGCGGTGTTCCTGCGGGACCGGATGGGCACCTCGGCCGGCCTGGCGGCGGCCTCCACCACCGGGTTCATGCTGACCATGGCCGTGGCCCGGGTGGCCGGGGACGCGGTGGTGAACCGGTTCGGCGCGGTCCGCACGGTCCGCTCCGGCGGAGCCCTGGCCGGGCTGGGCGGGCTGTTGATCGTCCTCGCCGGGCACCCGGCCGTGGCGATGGGCGGGTTCGCGCTGATGGGCCTCGGCATCGCGGTGGTCGTGCCGCTGTGCTTCGCGGCGGCCGGGCACGCCGGACCCCGTCCGAGCCAGGCCATCGCGGGCGTGGCGACCATCACCTACACCTCGGGGCTGATCGCGCCGAGCCTGATCGGCGGGGTGGCGCAGGCGACCAGCCTGGTGGTGTCGTTCTGCGTGGTCACGGTGCTGGCGTGCGGGCTCACGGTGTTCGCGGGGGTGCTGCGCACCGCCGAACGCGGTGGCCGCGAGCAGGTCAGCGCGCGGGCCGCGGCAGTTCCCGGCCCGCGTTCCTGAAGGTCTCGCTCCACGGCGCCGGGCGCACGGCCGCCGCGTCCAGCCGGACCGGCACGCGGGTGCCGCGGGCGTAGGTCTGGGCGCCGTCGGCCGAGCAGAGCCGGAAGCCGTAGTGAGGCCGGTCGTGCCGAGCCGCTCCAGCGACCGCTCAGGACCCCCCGGGTGGGCGCGGCCTCCTCGGCCACCCGTGACAATGGTCCGGACCGTCCTCACGTACTGGAGAAAGCGAAACCCCACCATGGACCTCGGCGTGCGCTGGAAGCTGCACGGTGATGGGCGCACGCCCGCGCCCGGAGCGGTGGTACGCCCCGACGAACGGCTCTCCTGGCCCCGTACCGTGGGCCTGGGCGCCCAGCACGTGGTCGCGATGTTCGGCGCGTCCTTCGTGGCACCCGTGCTCATGGGTCTGGACCCCAACCTGGCGATCATGATGTCGGGCGTGGCGACCATGATCTTCCTGCTCGCCACCCGGGGCCGGGTGCCGAGCTACCTCGGCTGCTCCCTGTCGTTCGTGGGCGTGGCCGCCGTCATCCGGGCCCAGGGCGGTTCGAGCGCGACGGTGACCGGCGCGGTGCTGGTCGTCGGCGCCGCGCTGTTCCTGGTGGGACTCGCCGTGCAGCGCTTCGGCGCGCGGATCATCCACGCGGCCATGCCGCCGATCGTCACGGGCGCGGTCGTCATGCTGATCGGCTTCAACCTGGCCCCGGTGACCGCCTCCACCTACTGGCCGCAGGACCAGTGGACGGCGCTGCTGGTCATGCTGTTCACCGGGCTGGCCGTGGTCGGCCTGCGCGGCTTCTGGTCCCGGATCGCGATCTTCCTCGGCCTGGCCTTCGGGTACGGCATCTCCTGGGCCTTCGACCGGATCTTCGGCAAGATCCACTCCATGAGCCCCGGCGGCAAGGTCACCGACCACTGGCGCCTCGACCTGTCCGGTGTGTCGAAGGCCGACTGGATCGGTCTGCCGTCCCTCCACGGGCCGTCCTTCCAGTGGTCCGCGGTCCTGGTCGCGCTGCCGGTCGTCATCGCCCTGGTCGCCGAGAACGCGGGACACGTCAAGGCGGTCGGCGAGATGACCGGAGACCCGCTGGACGACCGGCTCGGCACGGCGATCGCGGCGGACGGCGTCGGCTCCGTGCTGTCGACCGCGGTGGGCGGTCCGCCCACCACCACCTACTCCGAGAACATCGGCGTGATGGCCGCGACCCGCGTCTACTCGACCGCCGCGTACTGGGCGGCCGCCGGCTTCGCGCTGCTCTTCGGCGTCTGCCCGAAGTTCGGCGCCGTCGTCGCGGCCGTCCCCGGCGCGGTCCTCGGCGGCATCACCGTCATCCTGTACGGCATGATCGGCCTGCTCGGCGCCCAGATCTGGCTCAACGCCGAGGTGGACCTGCGCAACCCGCTGAACCTGGTGCCGGCCGCCGCGGGCATCATCATCGGCGTCGGCAACGTCACCATGAAGTTCACCGACACCTTCTCCCTGAGCGGGATCGCCCTCGGCACGCTGGTCGTCATCACCGGCTACCACGCGCTGCGCGCCTTCGCCCCGGCCCACCTGAAGCAGCAGCGGCCCCTGCTGGACGAGGGCACGTCCTCCTACGACACGGAGGAACCCCGCGCGCGCTCCTAGGCGAGCACCGGCGCCCCGGTTCACGCCCCCGGCGCCGGGGACGCCGGTCGCCCGGGCCGCCGGGGGGCCTCCGCGGGCCGGTGCGGGCCGGCGCGGCGCCGCTCCGTCCGCGCGTCCCGTGGCGTTCCCCCGTTCCGGCGAAGTGCCGGGGCGGTGGGGGCCCCGGGCGGGGCGGGGCTGGGACGCTTCCCCCATGGCGCAGTCGGAACACCTCACCGCCCCCGTCGACGCGGTCGTCTCCCGGATGCGCGCCCTGGGCGCGGAGCTGCCCGAGCGGGACGGGATCGCCGTGTTCAACCGCGTCTACCTCGCCGTGACCGAGGAGGTCGGCCGGCGCCTGCACGCCGGGGAGTTCACGGACCCGCGCGCGGCGGCGGCGCTGGACGTGCGGTTCGCCGAGCGGTACCTGGCCGCGGTCGACGCGGCGGCCGCGGACCGCCGTCCGCCCGCCTGCTGGCGGCCGCTGTTCCAGCTGCGCCGCCATCCGGGGGTGCGGCCGCTGCAGTTCGCGCTGGCCGGCATCAACGCGCACATCGGACACGACCTGGCGCTGGCCGTGGTGGACACGTGCCGGGCGCTCGGCTGCGAACCCGCCGACCTGGAGGACGAGTTCGACCGGGTGGGCAACCTCCTCACCGCGCTGGAGGAGCGCGTCCGCGAGGAACTGATGCCGGGCCCCGACCTGCTGCAGATCGCCGATCCGCTCACCCATCTGCTGGGCTCCTGGAGCCTGGAGCGGGCCCGTGAGGCGACCTGGGCGGCGGCCCGGGCGCTGTGGGCGCTGCGGCACTGCGGCGACGTCGCCGAGGAGTTCACCGAACGGCTGGACGCGGCCGTGGGGTTCGCGGGGCGGATGCTGCTGACCCCGTTGCCGGACTGAACCGGCCCGCCGGGGCGGGAACACCCCGGAGCCCGCGGCGCGTTGACGCCAAGACACCCGACGGCGGAGGAGCAGTGGCATGACGGTCCGGCTCGGTCTCGGTCTTCCCCAGATGCGGCAGTTCGCGATCGGCAGGGACGTGCCCGACGTGGCACGCGCCGCCGAACGCATCGGTTACGACAGCCTGTGGGTCTTCGAACGGGCCCTGTTCCCCGAGCCCGCCACCCAGGGCCTGTACGGCATCGAGGGCCTGCCCTGGCCCGACCAGTACCGGAACGTGGCGGACCCGCTGGTCACCCTCACCCTGGCCGCGGCGGCCACCGAACGGGCGGAGCTCGGCTCCAGCGTCTTGGTGGCGCCGCTGCACCTGCCGTTCCAGCTCGCCAAGGCGCTCGCCTCCCTGGACGCGGCCAGCGGGGGCCGGGTGATCGCGGGTTTCAGCACCGGCTGGTCCCTCGACGAGTACGCGGCCTCGGGCGTCCGGCCGTACGCGGAGCGCGGCGCCGCGCTGGACGAGGTCATCCAGGTCTGCCGGGCGGTGTGGGGACCGGACCCGGTCGTCCACGACGGGCGGCTGACGAGGATCGCCTCCGCCGCCGTGGGCCCCAAGCCCGCCCGGCCGATCCCCGTCCTGCTGGCCGCGCGCAACGGCAGGGCCATGCGGCGGCTGGTCGACCACGCCGACGGCTGGCTGCCGACCAGCATCAACGCCGGGCAGGTCGCCGCCCAGTGGCGGCGGCTGCGGGAGCTCGCCGAGGAGCGCGGCCGCACCCGGCCGATCCGGACGGTGCTGCGGGTGAACGCCGTGCACCGGGCCACGCCGTACGAGGGCGCCGGCCGCGCGCCCTTCCAGGGCAGCGTGGACCAGATCGTGGCGGACCTGGTGGAGTACGCCGGGATCGGCCTGGAGGAGATCCTCGTCGATCTCCAGGGCGGCGCACGGGACGCGGAGGAGCTGAAGGACGTCGCCGCCGAGGTGTGGGAGAAGGCGCGGGCGGCCGGCATCTGAGGCGGGCCGCCCGCGCCCTGGTCCCGCGGCCGGTCAGTCCTCGGGGAGCTCCACCGGCGCGATCTCGTCGTAGACGTCGCCCGGGCCCGGGTTGGACGGGTCGGTGGTGCCGCCGAAGTGGTGCATGACGCCCCACACCGCGTTCAGCGCCGTCTGGACGGCGCCCTCGGCCCAGCCGGCCGTCCAGGAGATGTCGTCGCCGGCGAGGAAGATGCCGCGCTTGTCCTCGGGCAGCCGGTCCTGCATGAAGTGGGTGAACAGGCGCCGCTGGTAGCGGTAGTGGCCGGGCAGGTTGGCCTTGAACGCGCCCATGAAGTAGGGCTCGTTCTCCCAGGAGACCGTGACGGGGCTGCCGATGATGTGCTTGCGGATGTCGACCTTCGGGTAGATCTCGCCGAGCGACTTCAGCATGACCTCCATCCGCTCGTTCGCGGACAGCGGCAGCCACTTCAGGCTGTCGTCGCACCAGGTGTACGACAGGCAGATCACGGCGGGCTTGTCCGGCCCGTCGTCGAGGAGGTAGGTGCCGCGGGTCATGCGGTCGGTGAGCGTCATCGACATGACGTCCCGGCCGGTCTCCTCGTCCTTGTCCAGCCAGAACGGCCGGTCCACGGGCACGAACAGCTTGCTGGACTCCATGTAGTGGGTGCGCTCGATGGCGGTCCAGTGGTCGATCGGGAACAGCGAGTCGTCGCAGTCGATCTTGGAGAGCAGCATCCAGGACTGGGCGGTGAAGATCGCCGCCTTGAAGGTGCGGATGTCGCCGTTCGCGTCCGTCACGGTGATCCGGTTGCCCGCGGTGCGGTGCAGCCGGGTCACGGCCGGGCGGGGCTGCCCGTCCACGTGCAGCGACTTCAGCGAGGTGCCGTACGGCCAGTGGACGATCTTCTCCGGCTCGCGCTCCCACAGGCGCAGCGGCAGCTGCTGCGAGCCGCCGACGATGCCGCGGTGGTGGTCGTCGGCCTCGGTGTAGACGACGCGCAGGATCTCCAGGATGGAGTTGGGGAAGTCGGTGTCCCAGCCGCCGGTGCCGAAGCCGACCTGGCCGAAGATCTCGCGGTGCCGGAAGGAGGCGAAGGCCTCGGAGTCGCAGAGGAAGCCGTAGAAGGTCTGGTTGTCGAGCTTCTCGACCAGCCTGGACCAGATCTCGCGGATGCGCTTGACGTCCCGCTCGCGCATGGCGCGGTTCATGTCGGAGAAGTCGGCGCCCTCTTCCAGGCACCTGTTCCAGGCGTCGGCGACGTCCCGGTACACCTGGGGCAGGTCGTCGATGGTCTCGGCGTAGTGCGACTCGCCCTTGAGGTCGACCACGGTCGACGGGGTCGCCTCCGCGAGGGGGTTCGGGAACGGCTTGGTCTCCAGGCCGACCAGGTCGATGTAGTGCTGCAGCGCCGTGGAGGACGGCGGGAAGCGCATCGCGCCCATCTCGGCGGTCAGCGACTCGTCGCAGCCCTCGAAGCCGACGGTGCGCAGCCGGCCGCCGATCTGGTCGGCCTCGTAGACGACGGGCTTGAGGCCCATCTTCATCAGCTCGTAGGCGGCGACGATGCCGGACAGACCGCCGCCGATGATCGCGACCTCGGTGCCGTGCTCGGTGGCGGGCACCTGGCCGAGGCCCGCCGGGTGGGCGAGGAAGTCGTCGTAGGCGTACGGGAAGTCCGGGCCGAACATGGTGATCGGCGGCTGCTGCTCGTCGGTGTGCTCGACGGCGTTGGGCACCGTGGACGTCATGGGGTACGGACTCCTTGCGAGGTGGAACGGAGGGGAGGCGCCGCGGCCGCTCAGACGAGGGACCCGTACAGACCGGGGCGGCGGTCCAGCAGGTACGGGTTGGCCTCGCGGGAGGCGGCCAGGAAGGCGGGGTCGGCGTCGGCGGCGACGAGCTGCTCGCCGCGGCCGGCGCGGGTCCGGGCGACGCCGTCGGGACCGGCGAGGACGGAGAGCCCGACGAACTCGAACTCCCCCTCACGGCCGACCCGGTTGACGTAGGCGACGTACATCTGGTTCTCGAAGGCGCGCACCGGGATCATCGACTCGGCGACGAACTGGAACGGGTGCATCTGCGCGGTCGGGACGACCAGCAGGTCGGTGCCGGCCAGGGCGTGGGCGCGGACGTTCTCCGGGAACTCGACGTCGTAGCAGATGAGCAGACCCACGGTGAGGCCGTTCAGCTCGGCCTGGACGACCTGCTGTCCGCCGGGTGCGAAGTGGTCGCGCTCGAAGCAGCCGAAGAGGTGGGTCTTGCGGTAGTTCGCGAGCCGGGTGCCGTCGGCGGAGATCAGCTGGGCGGAGTTGAACACCGTCTCGCCGTCGCGCTCGGGGTAGCCGTAGGCGATCGCCAGGCCGTGCCGGGTGGCGATCTCGGCGACCGCGTCGGCGGAGTCGCCGTCGGCGGGCTCGGCGAGCCGGGCGATGTCGTCGCCGATCGCGTATCCGGTGAGGAACATCTCCGGCACCGCCAGCAGTCCCGCGCCCCCGGCGGCGGCCCGGCCCGCGGCCTCGTCGAGGACCTTGAGGTTCTCGGCGACCGAGCCGGGGCGGCCGGAGCTCTGGAGCAGGGCGGTGCGCATGCGGGATCCTCACCGGTACGGGGGGTTCAGGGGTCGCCATAGACGGTACGGTCGGCGGGCTCGGCCGGACAAGAAGGAGCCGTTGCGCGCCGGTGCGCTGTTCGTTGCGCGGAAAGGGCTCGTGGCGGCGATTCGTTGCGCGTGAGCAGGGCGGCGGGTGGATCCCGTCCGGCCGGCGGTCACAGCCGGCGCCCGGGAGCGGTGCGGTACCGCCGCACGCCGGGCCGAAGGGGACGGGTGCGACTCGCGCAGCGGCTGCGCGAGCCCGGCAGGGGGCCTGCCGCTGGCCGGGAGGCGGCGGGGCACACCGGTCCGGTCCAGGCCGGCCCCGGCAGGCCGCGCCGGGGCGCGCCGGGCGTCCGCGGGGCACATCTCCAGGCGGAGCGACGCGTGGGCGGACGCAGCCCGGTGGGCCGTCGGCCGGGTCCTGGACGATGCCGGCGGCGGCGCGCCACGCCCGGCCGGTGGGCTGCGCCGGCCGGTCCGCCGCCGGTCCGCGCCCGCTCGCAGCGGGCCCCACCGTCCCCGGCTTCCGGGCCGCCGTCGCGGCCGGGCCGGGAGCTGGTCCTCACCGGCCGCCGCGGTTTCCCGGTGTACGCGCCGGCCTTGCGCCGGACACCGTGCGGCCCGGGCCGCACGCGCGCGAGCGCACAGACCCGGGCCGTCCTTCCCGGTCGGAGCGGCACGCTGTACCGGTTCCGGGTGACGGGCACCGGCGGGCACGCCCCCGGGGGTGCGCGCCCGATGCGCACGCCCGCGCGCCCGGCGGGCCGATCCGGACGGAACCGTGCGTGCCGGCCCCTGCGGTGCCGGGGTGATCCCGACGCAACCCCCTAGCCCGGGGCCCCGGACGAGAAGCGCCGCAGCAGCGGGGAGAGCACCAGGACCGACTTGGTCCGCTCCACGAACGGCTCCCCGGCGATGCGCTCCAGGACCCGCTCGAAGTGGCGCATGTCGGAGGCGAAGACCTGGGCGACCGCGTCCGCGTCGCCGGTGACGGTCGACGCGGCCACGACCTCCTGGTACCGCTCCAGGCCCCGCTGGATGGTCTCCGGGGAGGTGTTGCTGCGGCAGTAGATCTCGATGTATCCCTCGGTCTCCCAGCCGAGCGCCGCCGGGTCCACCCGGACGGTGAAGCCGGTGATGGCGCCGGTGGCGCGCAGCCGGTCCACGCGCCGTTTCACGGCGGGCGCGGACAGGCCGACCATCTGCCCGATGTCCGCGTAGGAGCGGCGGGCGTCCTCGGCGAGGGCGTGCACGATGCGTTCGTCGAGATCGTTCAGCACTGGGGGTGGTTCACTTCTTCGGTTCGGTCACTTCTCTGCCGTCACCGCGAGGTCCTCGTCGGCCGCGAGACGGGAACGGCGATAGCCGTACAGGAAGTAGAACACGAGCCCGAGGGCCATCCAGCATCCGAAGACCACCCAGGTGACGGTGTCCAGGCTGAACATGTTGTACGCGCAGAACAGGAAGCCCAGCACCGGCAGGACCGGTCCGAACGGCACCCTGAAGGTGCGCTCCAGCTCCGGCCGCCTGTACCGCAGGACCACCACCGCGATGTTGACCAGCCCGAAGGCGAACAGCGTGCCGATGCTGGTGGCGTCGACGAGCTTGCCCAGCGGGATGAGGGCGGCGAGCACACCGCAGAAGAGGGACACGAGGACCGTGTTGAGGCGGGGGACGCCGGTCTTGCCGTGGACCCTGCCCAGCGCCTTGGGCACCAGGCCGTCGCGGGACATCGCGAAGAGGATGCGGGTCTGGCCGTAGAGCACGGTGAGCACCACGCTCGCGATGGAGATGACCGCGCCGAGCGCGAGCAGGGTGCCCCAGAACGTCTGGCCGCTGACATCGTTCATGATCGCCGCGAGGGAGGCCTCGGAGCCGTCGAACTTCTTCCAGTTCCAGGCGCCGACGGCGACGCCCGCGACCAGCACGTACAGCGCCGTCACGATGATCAGCGACAGCATGATCGCCCGGGGCAGGTCCCGCTTGGGGTCCTTCGCCTCCTCGCCGGCCGTGGAGGCGGCGTCGAAGCCGATGTACGAGAAGAACAGCGTGGCGCCGGCGGCGCTGACCCCGCTCATGCCGAGCGGCATGAAGTCGCGGTAGTTGCCGGACTTGAAGCCCATGAAGCCGACCGCGCAGAACAGGACCAGGGCGGCGATCTTCACACAGACCATGATCGTGTTGGCGCGGGCGGACTCCCGGGCGCCGCCGAGCAGGAACACCATCGCCAGGAGGACGACGATCAGGGCCGGGAGGTTGATGACACCGCCCTCGCCGGGGGCGGAGGACACGACGTCCGGGACGGTGACACCGATGGTGCCGTCGAGCAGCTCGTTGAGGTACTCGCCCCAGCCGACGGCGACCGCGGCCACCGACACGCCGTACTCCAGCACCAGGCACCAGCCGCAGACCCAGGCGACCAGCTCGCCCATCGTTGCGTATGCGTACGAGTACGAGGAACCGGCGACCGGGATGCTGCCCGCCAGCTCGGCGTAGGACAGGGCCGAGAACAGCGCCGTGAGTCCGGCGATCACGAAGGCCAGGGTGATGGCGGGACCGGCCTCCGGGACGGCGTCGCCGAGGACGACGAAGATACCGGTGCCGAGGGTGGCCCCAATGCTGATCATGGTCAGCTGCCACAGTCCGAGCGAGCGCCGCAGCTGCCCTCCCTCACCCTGGCCGCCCTCGGCGACCAGGTGTTCCACGGGCTTGCGGCGCATCAGGCGCGCGGCGACGCCCGGGGACGCGGGGGCGGCCGGTATCGGGTTCTGCGGGGGTGCGCCTTGGTCGAGCACGCGCTGGCTCCTTTTCGCTGCCGGGGGATCGCTGGGCGGGCCGGCAAGGTCGCCGGCCCTCGTGGAGGGGGGACCGGAGGGAGCCCGCGAGGGCGGGAACCCACCGAGCGGGGCCGCCGCCACACCACGTACAGCGCAGCACCCTACGAGGCGCGGCTTCACGGGCGTAATGCAGCAACCTTGCGCATGCCCGCATGATCATTGCGTTCATCGGCCCGGAATGCCAAATCGTTGCACGCGGGCTTTCGACCGTTGCACGGTCCCCCGGCCGGCCCCCCGCGGGGGTCCGCGGCGAGCAGCACGCAGGGCGGGGGCAGGGGGCGCCCGCGGGGCGGCCGGGGAGGCGCCGGTCCGCTGCGACGCGACGCCCGCACGGGGCGGACGGTGAGCGGGGCCGAGGGCGGCGGCGGGTACGGCGACGGCCCCCGGCGCTCCCTGGACGCGGGAGGGACGGGGGCCGTCGAAGGGGCTGCCGAGGCCGGCCGGCGAGGTCAGTTCCAGCTGGCGTGCAGCGGCTTGCCCTCGGCGTAGCCGGCCGCGCTCTGGATGCCGACGATGGCCTTCTCGGCGAACTCCGCCAGCGAGCCGGCGCCGGCGTACGTGCAGGAGGAGCGGACGCCCGCGACGATCGAGTCGATCAGGTCCTCGACGCCCGGCCGGGCCGGGTCGAGGAACATGCGGGAGGTGGAGATGCCCTCCTCGAACAGCGCCTTGCGGGCGCGGTCGTACGCCGATTCCTCGGCCGTGCGGTTGCGCACGGCGCGCGCGGAGGCCATGCCGTACGACTCCTTGTAGAGGCGGCCGTCCGCGTCCTGCTGGAGGTCTCCGGGGGACTCGTAGGTGCCCGCGAACCAGGAGCCGATCATCACGTTGGACGCGCCGGCCGCGAGCGCCATGGCGACATCGCGCGGGTGCCGGACACCGCCGTCGGCCCACACGTGCTTGCCGTGCTTCCTCGCCTCGGCGGCGCACTCCAGCACCGCGGAGAACTGCGGCCGGCCCACCCCGGTCATCATCCGCGTGGTGCACATGGCGCCCGGACCGACACCGACCTTGACGATGTCCGCGCCGGCGTCGACGAGGTCCCTGACGCCCTCGGCGGAGACGATGTTGCCCGCGACGACCGGCACGCGGGGGTCGAGCGCGCGCACCACCCGGACGGCGTTGATCATCGACTCCTGGTGGCCGTGCGCGGTGTCGATGACGAGCGTGTCCACACCCGCGTCGAGCAGCTGCTTGGCCTTGCCCGCCACGTCGCCGTTGATGCCGACGGCGGCGGCGATCCGCAGCCTGCCGTGCGCGTCCACGGCCGGGGTGTACAGCGTGGCGCGCAGGGCGCCCTTGCGGGTGAGGATGCCGGCCAGCCTGCCGTCCTCGTCGACGGCGGGGGCGTAGCGGCGGTTGTGGTGGTCCAGGGTGTTGAAGGCCTCGCGGGGGTCGATGTCCGCGTCCAGGAGCAGCAGGTCCCTGGACATGACCACTTCCAGCTGGGTGAAGCGGTCGACGCCGGACAGGTCGGCGTCGGTGACGACGCCGACCGGCCGGTGGTTCTCGTCCACGACCACGCCGGCGTTGTGGGCCCGCTTGGGCAGCAGCGCGAGGGCGTCGGCGACGGTCTGGTGCGGGGCCAGCACGATCGGGGTGTCCAGCACCAGATGGCGGTTCTTCACCCAGGAGACGACGTCGGTGACGACGTCGATCGGGATGTCCTGCGGGACGACCACCAGGCCGCCCCGGCGCGCCACCGTCTCGGCCATGCGGCGGCCGGCGACGGCGGTCATGTTGGCGACGACGAGCGGGATGGTGGTGCCCGTGCCGTCCGGGGAGGCGAGGTCCACGCCCTGACGCGAGCCGACCGCGGAGCGGCTCGGCACCATGAACACGTCGTCGTACGTCAGGTCGTAGGCGGGCCGGATGTCATTGAGGAAACGCACGTGCTGCACATCCCAGTCGATCAGAGGCGACCCCCCGACGGATGCGTCAGGGGGAAAGAGCACGTACTTCATTCTCCCATGGGGGAACCCCTGCCATGCCCTCACAGAACGTCCAGCCCGGCCGCGGGGCGCCTAGGAGGAACCTCCGAGGGCGAGCGCGACGGTGAGCGACGGCGCCAGCGCCACGGCGTGGGCGAACACCTCCTGAGCGGTCTCCCACTCCGCCGGCCGCGCCGCCGCGTACGCCTGCCAGCCGCGGACGACGATCAGGAGCCCCCTGCCGCCGGCCGCCTCGGGCCAGACCGTGACGTCGGCGAGCGAGTCGGCCAGCGCGTCCCAGTTGCGGCCGAACCAGTCGGGCAGCGCCAGGGCCCGGGCGGCGCGGTCCATCAGGCCGGCCTTGTCCGTGACCCCGTCGAGGTCCAGGGCGACCACGAAGCGGCCGGCCAGGTCGTCGCTCATCTCAGCACCGCCCGGAACGTCCTGTAGTGGTCATCGGTGTAGTAGACCTCCCCGCCCCGCCCGGTCACCAGACGCCGGGCCCCGCGGTCGGGCGAGCCCGGGGTGGGCACCGTGTACTCGTGGTAGTAGCCGCGCGGGTGCGCGGGCAGACGCCGCTCGGCGTTGCCGAAGACGGCCCCGTCCCGGGCGTACGGGAAGGGGCCGCCCCGGTCGATGCGGGCGAGGGTCCGCCGGGCCTCGGCGGGGAGCCGGGACGCCTCGACGGTGCCCGTGTCCCGGGCCCATGCGGGGGCGGACGCGCCCGGCGCCGCCGTGGTGCCCGTGCCGGCGCCCGGGTCCGGCGAGCACCCCGTCAGCAGGACGCAGAGACAGACCAGCAGGCCCGCGAGAGCGCGGGGGGCGAACCGCAGCATGCGCCGATGCTGCCACGGCCGGCCCGGCTCGTCTCCCCCGCGCCCGCGGTCAGTGCCCGTCGGGGTCCGCGCGGTTGAGCGCCGGCCTGGGCGCCGGCCCGGCCGTCAGCAGGTAGTCGGCGGCCGAGGTGTCGGTCACCAGGCTGGTGACCAGGCCGGAGCGCAGCACCGCGTCGATCGCGGCCGCCTTGCGCTGTCCGCCCGCGATCGCCACCACCTCCGGGACACGGCGCAGCTGGTCGGCCTTGACCGTGATGCACCGCTCCCCCAGGTCCCGCCCGACCCGGCGCCCCTCGGCGTCGAAGAGGTGCGCGGACATCTCGGCGGCGACGCCGAGCGAGGCGTAGTGCGCGCGCTCCTCGTCGCTGAGCATGTCGTGCACGGTCGAGATGCCCGGCTCCCAGGAGCCGATGGAGACGCAGGCGACCGTGACCTTGTCGAAGTACTCGAAGGCCCGGGCGATCCCGGTCTGGTTGCGCAGCGCCGCCGCGGTGGCCTCGTCCGGCAGCAGCATCGGCGCGTAGATGGGGTGGGCGTCCCCGCCGGACACCTGGGCGGCCCGGCGGACGGCCTCCACCGAGCCGCGCTCGGCGGTCCCGGCGTCGTACACGCCCGTCAGCTGCACCACCGTGCACGGCGGGAGCCGGTCGAGCGCCGCCGCCATGTGGATGGTGGACCGGCCCCAGGCCAGCCCGAGCACGTCCCCCTCGTTGACGAGTTCGCCGAGCAGGTCGGCGGCGACCTCGCCGAGGTTCTCGGGGTCGGGGGTCTCCTCGGCCTCGGCCGGGGACTCGACCACGACGGCGTGCCTCAGGCCGTAACGGGCGCGGAGCGCGTCGGAGCGCTCGGCGTCCAGCTCGGCCGGCACGCGGATCTCGATGCGCACGAGATCCCGTTCGAGGGCCGTCTCCAGGACACGGGCCACCTTGAAGCGGCTGACGCCGAACTCCTCGGCGATCTGGATCTTGGACTTGCCCTCGAGGTAGAAGCGGCGGGCCATGGCCGCCGCCTGCACCAGCTCAGCGGGTCCCATCCGCATGGCTGACCGGCCCGCCGACATACCCGACACGGCGATCTCCTCACTGCTGTTCACACTCTGGATTCGCCGTTCATCCTTGCAGATCCGGCGTTGCTGATCCGCCCTGATGGGCGGCGTTCTCTCAAGCGTTCATCTGGCCGTGGCTCAGTGGTCGCACGCCCAGGACGCGTTGGCGGTCGCCGCCTCCGCCCGGGCGCGCAGGGCCTGCACGGCCTGTGCGGGGTCCTGTGCCCCGTAGACGGCCGAGCCGGCCACGAACACGTCCGCGCCCGCGTCCGCGCACCGCTCGATCGTCGAGGCCGAGACACCGCCGTCGACCTGCAGCCACAGCTGCAGACCGTGCTTGCCGATCAGCTCCCGGGTGCGGCGGATCTTCGGCAGCATGATGTCGAGGAACGCCTGGCCGCCGAAGCCCGGCTCCACCGTCATGATCAGCAGCATGTCGAGTTCCGGCAGCAGGTCCTCGAACGGCTCGATCGGCGTGGCGGGCTTGAGCGCCATGGACGCGCGGGCGCCCTTGGCCCGGATCTCCCGCGCGAGCCGCACGGGCGCGGCCGCGGCCTCCACGTGGAAGGTGACGGAGGAGGCTCCCGCCTCGACGTACTGGGGCGCCCAGCGGTCGGGGTCCTCGATCATCAGATGGCAGTCCAGCGGGGTGTCCGTCGCACGGGCCAGGGACTCCACCACCGGCACGCCGAGCGTCAGGTTCGGGACGAAGTGGTTGTCCATGACGTCGACATGGAGCCAGTCGGCGCCCTGGACCGCCTTGGCCTCCTCCGCCAGGCGGGCGAAGTCGGCGGACAGGATGCTGGGATTGATCTGCACGGCCATGACCCAAGCCTGCCATGCCCGGGGCACTGATGTTCGCCGCCGTCCACAGGCAGGACCGCTCATCGTACTGGTACGACGACCTGTGACCGCCTGTGGACATCCGTGAACGCAGCGGCGCCGTCAGCCGGTACGCCGGATCAGGGCCAGGTACATCGCGTCCGTGCCGTGCAGATGCGGCCACAGCTGCACGTCCGGCCCCTCGCCGAGCGCGGGGACACCGGGCAGCAGCGGCCGGGCGTCGATGAGTTCGGCCTCCGGGGTCTGCTTCAGCACGTCGGCGACGACCGCCCGGGTCTCGGCGAGATGCGGCGAGCAGGTGGCGTAGCCGACGACCCCGCCGACCCGGACCGAGTCCAGCGCCGTGCGCAGCAGCCCGCGCTGCAGCGGCGCGAACGCGTCGAGGTCCTCCGGGCGTCTGCGCCAGCGGGCCTCGGGGCGCCGGCGCAGGGCGCCGAGACCGGTGCAGGGCACGTCGACCAGCACCCGGTCGAAGCTGGCCGGCCGCCACGGCGGCCGGGTCCCGTCGGCGGCGACGACCTGGTACGGCCCGGGGTTGCCGTGCAGCGCCTTCGCCACCAGGCCCGCCCGGTGCGGCTGCTTCTCCGAGGCGAGCAGCGCGGCCCCGCGCTCCGCGGCGAGCGCGGCCAGCAGCGCGGCCTTGCCGCCCGGCCCGGCGCACCCGTCGAGCCACTTCTCGTCGGGCCCGTCGAGCGGTGCGTTCGCCAGCGCGAGGGCGACCAGCTGGCTGCCCTCGTCCTGCACGCCCGCGCGCCCCTCGCGCACGGCGTCCACCGCGCCGGGCTCACCGCCCTCGGCGAGCCGCACGGCGTACGGCGACCAGCGCCCGGGGACGGCCGCGCCCTCCCGCAGGAGTTCCTCGGTGGTGGCCCGTCCCGGCCGGGCGACGAGCGTCACCTCCGGCCGCTCGTTGTCCGCCGCCAGCAGCTCCTCGATGCCGTCCCGGCCGCCGCCCAGGGAGTCCCAGAGCGCGGAGACGACCCAGCGCGGGTGCGAGTGCACGACGGCCAGGTGGTCCTCGGGATCCTCGTCGTACGGGGGCGCGACCTTCTCGATCCAGCCCTGCAGGTCGTCCTGGGCGACCCTGCGCAGGACGGCGTTGACGAACTTGGCCCGCCCGTCGCCGAGCACCGCCCGCGCCAGCTCCACGGAGGCGGAGACGGCGGCGTGCGCCGGGATCCGCGTGCCGAGCAACTGGTGCGCGCCCAGGCTCAGCACGTCCAGGACGGGCGGGTCCACCTCGCGCAGCGGCCGGTCGACGCAGGCCGCGATCACGGCGTCGTACGTGCCCTGCCGGCGCAGCGTGCCGTACACCAGCTCGGTGGCCAGGGCGGCGTCCCGGGCGTCGAAGCCGCCCTTCTCGCGCGCCTTCCTCAGCAGCGGGGGCAGCACGAGGTTGGCGTACGCGTCCCGTTCGTCCACCGCGCGCAGCGCCTCGAAGGCCAGGATGCGGACGGGGTCCTTCTGGGGACGGCGGTGGGGCTTGGCGGGCCTGCGGGGCCGCCGGGACTGCTCGCTCACGGAAAAGGTGCTCCGGGTGGGAAGAGGGAAATGCGCCTCCAGCCTACGTCGGGGCGCCCCCGCCCCCCGCTGCCGGGGGCGCGTCGGCGCACCCCCGCCCCCGGCGTCCGGGGTTCAGCCGCCGAGGCTCTCGCCCTCCGCGATGCGCACCCCGCGCGCCCAGTCGGCCGCGCGCATGGGCTTCTTGCCCTGGGCCTGCACCCAGAGCAGCTCGACGGCGTGCGAACCGGTGCCCGCGTGCACGCTGTTCTTGCCCACCGCGAGCCGGCCCGGCGCCAGATCGGTCCGCTCGGGCACCGGCTTGACCTGGACGAGCTTGAGCCGCTCACCGCGGAAGGTGGTCCAGGCGCCGGGCGCGGGGGTGCAGCCGCGCACCACCCGGTCGACGCGCAGCGCGGGCGCCGTCCAGTCCAGCCGGGCGTCCTCGACGGTGATCTTCGGTGCGAGGGTGACGCCCTCGGCGGGCTGCGGCACGGCCTTCAGGGTGCCGTCCTCGATGCCGTCCATGGTCGCGGCGAGCAGCCCGGCGCCCGCGAGGGCGAGCCGGGTGAGCAGGTCGCCGCTGGTGTCGGTGGGCCGGATGCGCTCGGTCACGGTGCCGTAGACGGGCCCGGAGTCGAGTCCTTCCTCGATGAGGAAGGTGGACGCCCCGGTGATCTCGTCGCCCGCCATGACGGCGTGCTGCACGGGCGCCGCGCCGCGCCAGGCGGGCAGCAGCGAGAAGTGCAGGTTCACCCAGCCGTGGGCGGGGACGTCCAGGGCGGCCTTCGGCAGCAGCGCGCCGTAGGCGACCACGGGGCAGCAGTCCGGCGCGATCTCCTTCAGCCGCTCCAGGAACTCCGGGTCCCGGGGCTTCAGCGGCTTGAGCACCTCGATACCGGCCTCCTCCGCCCGTTCGGCCACGGGCGACGCGACCAGCCTGCGCCCGCGCCCGGCCGGCGCGTCGGGCCGGGTGACGACGGCGGCCACCTCGTGCCGCCCGGAGGCGAGCAGGGCGTCCAGAGCGGGGACGGCGACCTCGGGGGTGCCGGCGAAGACGAGCTTCATGGGCGGGATCGGGCCTCTCGGGCAGGGGGCGGGCGGGCAGCGCACCAGTCTATGTCCACGCGCGGCGCGCGACCGGCCGGGCGGCGTACGCATATGCCCGTACGCCCCCACCCCGTGACCAGCGGAGCGTCGGCGCGTTGGTCAAGAAAGAGTTGACCACACCGGGCCCTCTCGCGGCCCGATTCCTTTCAACGCCGGTTCGAGAGGCTTGTTCATGGCCGACCACGCAACCCACGACGCCCAGGCCCGGGCCAGCCTGCACTTGCTGGTGCGGGACATCGAGCGAGTCCGGCGGCAGGTGGACGCGCTGCGCACGCTCACCGCCCAGCTGGGCAACGTCTACCGCCCGCGCCGCTCCGGCCCCTCCACGGGCTTCGTCGTCTACGGACGGGCCCCCGCCCCGACGGTCCGCCTCGCCCAGGAGCTGCGGGACAGCGTCGAGACGCTGGTCACGGCCGCCGTGGACTTCGACCGCTCGCTCGGCTTCTCGTGGGACGCGGTGGGCTCCGCGCTCGGAGTCACCAAGCAGGCGGTGCACCGCCGGTACGGCGCCCGTCGCGCCGCGGCCCAGGCGGCGGCCGAGGCGGAACGGACGCCGGAGCCGTCCGGCACCCGCACGATCAACGTGAACACCGGCCTGCCCACGGTGCCGACGGTCCCCGCGGCCCGGTCGATGCCCACCCAGCCGACCGCGGGCAGCCCGACCCTGCGCGACGACCCCCGCCCGACGGCCTTCCCGGCCCCCCGCAACGGCTGACGGCGTTCCCGCTCCCCCGCCCTCCCGGCCCCCGGGAGGGCGGAGCTGTGCGCGGCCGGGCCGGCTGCCCTCCCATGGCGTTCCCCGGGGCGGCAGCGGTCGGACCTCCCGGCGCGGCAGGGCGCACCCCGCCGGCGCGCAGGCGCGGGACGGGGCGTGCGGCCCGCCTTCGCTCACCCGATGTCCGGCGGGTCGATCCGTACCCGGACCGGCTCACCGGTCCCCCGCGCCGTCCGGGCCGCCTGCGCGGTCTTCAGGGCGGCGGCCAGCGCCGCGCCGCTGCCCGGCGGCACGCGCACGAGTGCCCGTTCCCAGTGCTCGCCCGGCGGCGGCGCGCCGGGTCTGCGCGGCCGGCCGGGCGGGGCGGGAGGCAGCGGGACCGGTCCCAGCAGCTCGGCGTCCGGCGGCAGTTCGACCGCCGCCAGGAATGCGGCGACCGCCTCGGCCGGCCCCCACACCGCCGCCATCCGGGACACCGGCGGGAAGCCCAGCTCGGCACGCTCGGCCAGCTCCCGCACGGCGTGCCCGACGGGGTCCCAGCGCACCAGCGCCTGAACGGGCCGCAGCGTCGGCTCGGCCACCACGACCACCGTGCCGCCCTCGGCCTGCGGCCGCACCAGCGCGCCGGCCGCGATCCACCGGCGCAGCGCGTCCTCACCGGCCCGCAGGTCGGGGCGTACGAGCATGGCCCAGCCGTCGAGCAGCAGGGCCGCCGCGTACCCGCCCTCGGCGACCGGTTCGGCGCCCGGGGTGCTGACGATCAGCGCGGGTGTGCCCGGGACGGTGTCCAGCACGTGCTCGCGCCCCGAGGTGCGCACCGGGACCGAGGGGAAGGCCCGCCCCAGCTCCTCCGCGGTGCGCCGGGCGCCGACGATCTGGGCGCGGAGCCGGAAGCCGCCGCACTCCGGGCAGTGCCAGGCGTCCTCGCCGCGTCCGCACCAGCCGCACCGCAGCACACCCGCGTCCTGCCCCTGGAGCGGCCCCGCGCAGTGCCGGCACCGCGCCGGCGCCCGGCACCGGGCGCAGGCCATGCGGGGCGCGTAGCCGCGCCGGGGGACCTGCACCAGCACCGGCCCGTGCCGCAGGCCCTCACGGGCCGCCTGCCAGGCGAGGGTCGGCAGCCGGGCGGCGCGGGCGGCCTCGTCGCGCGCGAGGTCCTCGTCGCCGACGGTCCGGACCAGGGGCGCGGCCCGCCGCACCTGCTCCCGCCCGGCGACCAGCGGCCGCGCCCAGCCGCTCTCGACCAGCTGGGCCGCCTCCACGGTGCAGCTCCAACCGCCCAGCAGGAAGGCGCACTTGTCCAGGGCCGCCCGCAGCAGCAGCACGTCCCGGGCGTGCGGCTGCGGGGCGTGCTGCTCGCTGTGGCTGTCGTCCCCGTCGTCCCAGATGGCGACGAGGCCCGGATTCTGCACGGGTGCGAACATCGCCGCCCGGGTGCCGACGACGGCGCGCACGGATCCCCGCCGCACCGCGAGCCACTGCGCGTACCGCTTCTCGGGCCCGGCGTCGGCGGTGAGCAGCGCGTGCCGGCCGGGGCCGAGCAGCGCGGTCAGCGCGGCGTCCACACGGGCGGCGGCCCGCCCGTCCGGCACGACGACGAGGGCGCCGCGGCCCGAGGCCAGCGCGGCGGCGACGGCCCGGGCCAGCTCCTCGCTCCACAGCGGGCCCGGCAGCGCGTTCCACACCGCCCGCGGCGCCCCACCGGAGGCCAGCGCGCCCAGGAACGCCTCCCCGTGCTCGTACCGCGTCCAGGAGCCGGCGTCCGGGGCCTGCGGCGGAGGCAGCGGCGGCGGGGACGGGCGCTGCTCGGCGCGTGCGCTGCGCGGCGGCACGGCCAGCTGCAGCACGTCGGCGAGGCTTCCCGCGTACCGGTCGGCGACGGCGCGGGCGAGCCCCAGCAGTTCCTCGCTCAGCACCCGCTCCGGCGACACGACCTGGGCCAGCGCCGCCAGCGGTCCCGCGTAGTCGGACGCGGCCCGGCGCTCGACGAGGAAGCCGTCGACGAGTCCGCCGCCCTCCCGGCGCCCTTCGCGCACCCGGTGCCGCCCGGCCCCGAACCGGACCCGCACCCGCACCCCGGGCTGGGCCTCGGCGTCCAGCTCCTCGGGCACGGCGTAGTCGAAGTACCGGTCGAGATGCAGCACGCCCTTGTCGACCAGCACGCGCGCCACGGGGAGCTCCCCGGCGAGCGCGGCCCCCCGCCAGGTGCGCGGTTTGGCCCGCGGCGCCCTGGCCTTGCGGACGCTGTCGCGGATGAGCGCGAGCTGCTCCGGCGGCGCCCCCTCGGCCCCGCCGCCCCCTCCCGACCCGGTCGCCCCGTTCTCGCTGCTCACGCTTGCATTCTTACCAAACGGCACCGACAACGCCGCCGGACGCACGACCCCGGACGCACGAACCTGGACACACGACCCCGGACGCACGGACGCGCCGAGGCCCGGCCTCCCGAAGGGAAACCGGGCCTCGGCGGAGGTCGGGCCGGGTCTACAGGTCCACGGCGGCGCGCAGGGCGTCCACGCGGTCGGTGCGCTCCCAGGTGAAGTCGGGCAGCTCGCGGCCGAAGTGGCCGTAGGCAGCCGTCTGGGAGTAGATCGGCCGGAGCAGGTCGAGGTCGCGGATGATCGCGGCCGGGCGGAGGTCGAAGACCTCGTCGATCGCCTTCTCGATCTTCTCGGGCTCCACCTTGTGGGTGCCGAAGGTCTCGATGAAGAGACCGACGGGCTCCGCCTTGCCGATCGCGTAGGCGACCTGGACCTCGCAGCGGGAGGCCAGACCGGCCGCCACGACGTTCTTGGCGACCCAGCGCATGGCGTAGGCGGCCGAGCGGTCCACCTTGGACGGGTCCTTGCCGGAGAAGGCGCCGCCGCCGTGGCGGGCCATGCCGCCGTAGGTGTCGATGATGATCTTGCGGCCGGTGAGGCCGGCGTCGCCCATCGGGCCGCCGATCTCGAAGCGGCCGGTCGGGTTGACCAGCAGGCGGTAGCCCTCGGTGTCCAGCTTGATGCCGTCGTCGAGCAGCGCCTTCAGCTCCGGCTCCACGACGAACTCGCGGATGTCGGGCGCGAGCAGCGACTCCAGGTCGATGTCGGAGGCGTGCTGGGAGGAGACGACCACCGTGTCGAGGCGGACGGCCTTGTCGCCGTCGTACTCGATGGTGACCTGCGTCTTGCCGTCGGGGCGCAGGTAGGGGATGGTGCCGTTCTTGCGGACCTCGGACAGGCGCTTGGAGAGGCGGTGCGCCAGGAAGATGGGCAGCGGCATCAGGGTGGGCGTCTCGTCGGACGCGTAGCCGAACATCAGGCCCTGGTCGCCGGCGCCCTGCCGGTCCAGCTCGTCGTCGTCGCCCTCGACCCGGGCCTCGTAGGCCGCGTCGACACCCTGCGCGATGTCCGGGGACTGCGCGCCGATGGACACGGAGACACCGCAGGAGGCGCCGTCGAAGCCCTTCTTGGAGGAGTCGTAGCCGATCTCGAGGATCTTGCTGCGGACGAGGGTGGGGATGTCCGCGTAGGCCTTCGTCGTCACCTCGCCTGCCACGTGCACCAGGCCGGTGGTGATCAGCGTCTCGACGGCGACCCGGGAGGTCGGGTCCTCGCGCAGAAGCGCGTCGAGAATGGTGTCGCTGATCTGGTCAGCGATCTTGTCGGGGTGACCCTCGGTCACGGACTCCGAGGTGAACAGGCGACGGGACACAACGCTCCCTGTGGTTGCAGCGGCTGCTGGCTGATCATTTTCGATCGGCACGGGGCTGCGCCCGGTGCCGACCGTGAACAGTTTATCGGTCGCACTCGGCCGACGGGCCACCCGCTCGCCTCTCGGAAGCGCTGTGACCTGCGGCACGGGCATTCTGCCCAATGCCCGCACGCTTGGCCAGGGCGCGCCACCGCCGATCGAGCGAATCCCCAAGGCTCCGTCCGGCGGACGCCGAGCTTCCGCGCGTCAGCCCAGCCGCTGCGCCACCAGGTCCCAGACGATGTCGGCCAGGGCCTCCTTGGGGCCGTGGGGCACCGGGGTCTCGCTGCCGTCGGCGCCCAGCACCACGGCCTCGTTCTCCTCGGAGCCGAAGGTCTTGCGCTCCCCCACCTCGTTGACCACGAGCAGGTCGCAGCCTTTGCGGGCGAGCTTGATCCGGCCGTTGGCGAGGACGTCGTCGGTCTCGGCGGCGAAGCCCACGATCACCTGTCCGGGCCGAGCCCGTTCGGCGGACACCTCGGCGAGGATGTCGGGATTGCGCACCAGGACGATCGGTTCGGGGTCCTGGCCGTCCTTCTTCTTGATCTTCCCGGCGGCGTACGAGGCCGGGCGGAAGTCGGCGACGGCCGCGGCCATCACCACGGCGTCGGCGTCCGCCGCCGCCTTGAGGACGGCCTCGCGCATGTGGACGGCGGTGCCCACCCGGACGACGTCCACGCCTGCGGGGTCGGGCAGTGCGGTGTTGGCCTCCACCAGTGTCACCCGGGCGCCGCGGGCGGCGGCGGTGCGGGCGAGGGCATAGCCCTGCTTGCCGGAGGAGCGGTTGCCGAGGAACCGGACCGGGTCGAGGGGTTCGCGGGTGCCGCCGGCGCTGACGACGACGTGCCGGCCGGCGAGGTCGGGCTCGCGCACCCCGCGGGCCAGGACACGGCGGCAGACCTCGAAGATCTCGGCGGGGTCGGGCAGCCGGCCCTTGCCGGTGTCGACGCCGGTGAGGCGGCCGACGGCGGGCTCGATGACGACGGCGCCGCGGCGGCGCAGGGTGGCCGCGTTCTCCTGGGTGGCCGGGTGCTCCCACATCTCGGTGTGCATGGCCGGGGCGAGGACGACCGGGCAGCGGGCGGTCAGCAGGGTGTTGGTCAGCAGGTCGTCGGCGAGGCCGTGGGCGGCCTTGGCGAGCAGGTCGGCGGTGGCCGGGGCCACGACCACGAGGTCGGCGTGCTGGCCGATGCGGACGTGCGGGACCTCGTGGACGTCGTCCCAGACCTCGGTGGAGACCGGGTTGCCGGACAGGGCCGACCAGGTGGCGGCGCCGACGAAGTGCAGCGCGGAGGCGGTGGGCACCACGCGGACGTCGTGGCCGGACTCGGTGAACCTCCTCAGCAGTTCGCATGCCTTGTAGGCGGCGATGCCGCCGCTGACCCCCAGCACGACCCTCGGCTTGTCCACCGCGTCTCCCGGACTCGACAGCGTACGGCCCGGCGCCGTACGACTCGACAACGACGACTCCATGACACACCACAGGCCCGGCAGGACGACTGCCGGGCCTGTGGACAAGTCAATCGCGATCTGAAGGTACTACTGCGCCGGGCCCTCGACGGCCTCGGAGGTCAGCAGACCGGCGTTGATCTCGCGCAGGGCGATCGAGAGCGGCTTCTCGTGGACGTGGGTGTCGACGAGCGGACCGACGTACTCGAGGAGGCCCTCGCCGAGCTGCGAGTAGTACGCGTTGATCTGGCGGGCACGCTTGGCCGCGTAGATCACGAGGCTGTACTTCGAGTCGGTGGCCTCGAGAAGCTCGTCGATCGGCGGGTTGATGATGCCCTCGGGCGCGGTGATGGAAGAGGACACGCTCTACCTTCCGATGGATGGAAAAGAATCGATCATCGTGATCACGGTCACGATCACACAACGTCCATCAAGGCTAGCAGCTCGCGGGCCACGTCCTCGACGGAGGTGTTGACCAGGGTCACATCGAACTCCGGCTCCGCCGCCAGCTCGGTCCTGGCCGCCTCCAGGCGGCGCTCGATGACCTCGGGCGGCTCGGTCCCCCGGCCGGTGAGCCTGCGCACGAGCTCGTCCCAGGAGGGGGGAGCCAGGAACACCAGCTGGGCGTCGGACATCGACTCCCGGACCTGGCGCGCGCCCTGCAGGTCGATCTCCAGCAGGACGGGCTCGCCGTTCTCCAGCCGCTCCAGCACGGCCGCGCGGGGCGTGCCGTAGCGGTTGCCGGCGAACTCGGCCCACTCGAGCAGCTCGCCGTTGGCGATCAGCTTGTCCATCTCGTCGTCGGTGACGAAGAAGTAGTGGACTCCGTGCTGCTCGCCCGGGCGCGGCTTGCGGGTGGTCGCCGAGACCGAGAGCCAGACGTCGGGGTGTTCCTTGCGCATATGGGCGACGACCGTGCTCTTGCCGACCCCCGAGGGGCCGGAGAGCACGGTCAGCCGCGGACGTTCACTCATGCAGCGATTATTCCAGCAATCCCCACGTGCCCGGGACTCCCGGTCCGCCGGCAGGCGGGCTCAGGAGCCGGTGCTGCCGAACTCACGCTCCAGGGAAGCGATCTGGTTGGAACCGAGACCGCGCACGCGGCGGCTCTCGGAGATGCCCAGACGCTCCATGATCTGCTTGGCGCGGACCTTGCCCACGCCCGGCAGGGACTCCAGCAGCGCGGAGACCTTCATCTTGCCGATGACGTCGTTCTCCTGGCCCTGCTTGATGACCTCGTGCAGGGAGGCGCCGGAGTGCTTGAGTCGATTCTTGACCTCGGCCCGCTCCCGGCGAGCCGCGGCGGCCTTTTCGAGCGCGGCTGCGCGCTGTTCAGGGGTAAGGGGCGGAAGAGCCACGCCTACGTCACCTCGGATGTCGAACTGTCGGATACGGACCGGTGAGGAACCTAGTCGCCCCACACCTGGGGAGCTACGAGCAACACGTCGCCCGGTCTCCCCCACTGCCTGGAGGGCGTGGGAGGTGCCCCCACTGCTCGGAGACTAGCGGGCAAGTCCGCAAGAGTCAGCGAGAACAGCGGAAAAGTCCTGGTCAGCCTCCGCCAGGCCAGACATTTCAGACATATTGCCCAGGATTTGCGGATGTATTCACGCTCAAGCCGACGTGATGGTGCTCACACGAGCACGCGGCCGGGCGCTCAGGCGCCCGCGACGGCCGCGCGGATCTCCTCCGCGAACCGCTCGGCGGCCCCGCGCAGCGCGCTGACGTCGGGACCGTGACGCAGGACACCCCGGCTGACGTTGGGCACCACGTTGCGGACGGCCGCCCCGAAGACCCGGGGAAGGTCGGCGGGGGTCGCGCCCTGGGCGCCGATGCCGGGGGCGAGGAGCGGACCGTTGACGTCCAGGTCGTACGCGGACAGGTCGCCGAGCGTGGCGCCGACGACCGCGCCGAACGAGCCCAGCGGCTCCTCCCCCGCGTTCTCCGCCGCCAGGTGGGCCAGCACGGTGGCCCCGACGCTCCGGCCGTCGGCGCGCACGGCGTGCTGCACCTCGCGGCCCTCCGGGTTCGAGGTCAGCGCCAGCACGAACAGACCGGTGCCGTTCTGCCGGGCCAGGGCGACGGCCGGGCCCAGGGAGCCGTAGCCGAGGTACGGCGAGACGGTGAGGGCGTCGGAGAACAGCGGGGCGTCCTGGTGCAGGAACGCCTCGGCGTAGGCGGCCATGGTCGAGCCGATGTCGCCGCGCTTGGCGTCCATCACGACCAGGGCGCCGGCCGCGCGCGCCTCGCGCACCGATGTCTCCAGCACGGCGAGGCCGCGCGAGCCGAACCGCTCGAAGAAGGCGCACTGCGGCTTGAGGACGGCCACCCGGCCGGCGACCGCCTCGACGACCGTGCGGCTGAACCGTTCCAGGCCGGCGACGTCGTCGTTCAGTCCCCAGTCGGCGAGCAGGGAGGCGTGCGGGTCGATGCCGACGCACAGCGGGCCGCGCTCGTCCATGGCGCGGCGCAGCCGGGCGCCGAAGGGCTCCGTGGGGCTCGTGCGGGGGCTCATGCGGCCTTCCTCACATCGGCGCCGACCGCGTCGGCGAGGGTCGCGTACGGGCTGTCGCGCAGGCGGGCGGCGAGGCCCTTGTGGATCGCCCGGCACCACAAGGGGCCCTCGTAGACGAAGGCGCTGTACCCCTGGACCAGGGTGGCGCCGGCCAGGATCCGCTGCCAGGCGTCCTCGGCGGTCTCGATGCCGCCGACCCCCACCAGGGTGAGCCGGTCGCCCACGCGCGCGTACAGGCGGCGCAGGACCTCCAGGGAGCGCTCCTTGAGCGGTGCGCCGGACAGGCCGCCGGCCTCCCCGGCCAGCGAGGGGGCGGACCTGAGGCCCAGGCCCTCGCGCGCGACGGTGGTGTTGGTGGCGATGATCCCGTCCAGGCCCAGTTCCACGGCGAGGTCGGCGACGGCGTCGACGTCCTCGTCGGCGAGGTCCGGGGCGATCTTCACCAGCAGCGGGACACGCCGGTCGGGGACGGCGCGGTCGGCGGCCTCGCGCACGGCGGACAGCAGCGGGCGCAGGTGGTCCACCGCCTGCAGGTCGCGCAGGCCGGGCGTGTTGGGCGAGGAGACGTTGACGACCAGGTAGTCGGCGTACGGCGCGAGCCGCCCGGTGGACTTCACGTAGTCCGCGACGGCCTCCGCCTCCGGGACCGCCTTGGTCTTGCCGATGTTGACGCCGACCACGGTCCTGAAGACCGGCTCGCGGGAGGCGAGGCGGGCGGCCACGGCCAGCGAGCCGTCGTTGTTGAAGCCCATGCGGTTGATCAGCGCGCGGTCGGCGACGAGCCGGAACAGCCGCTTCTTCGGGTTGCCGGGCTGCGGCTCGCCGGTGACCGTGCCGATCTCGACGTGGTCGAAGCCGAGCATCGACAGCCCGTCGACGGCGACGGCGTTCTTGTCGAAGCCGGCGGCCAGCCCGAACGGGCCGTGCATCCGCAGGCCGAGCGCCTCGGTGCGCAGTTCCTCGTGGCGCGGCGCGAGGGCGGCCGCGGCGAACGTGCGCAGGACGGGGATGCGGGCGACGAGGCGGATCCAGCGGACGGCCAGGTGGTGGGCGTTCTCGGGGTCCATCCGCTGGAAGACCAGACGGAAGAACTGCTTGTACATGTCTGCGTGTCCTCATGAAGAGGGGGACACCGTTCCCGGTGTCCCCCTGGGGGCCGGCTGCTAGTCGCGGGCCGCGGTCAGGTGTTCCGCGTGCTCCTGGAGCGAGCGGACGCCCACGTCGCCGCGGTTGAGGGCGTCGATGCCCTGGACCGCCGCCGCGAGGGCCTGGACCGTCGTCAGGCACGGCACGGAGCGCGCCACGGCCGCCGTGCGGATCTCGTAGCCGTCGAGGCGGCCGCCGGTGCCGTACGGGGTGTTGACGATGAGGTCGACCTCGCCGTCGTGGATGAGCTGGACGATGGTCTTCTCGCCGTTCGGGCCGGTGCCCTCGGACTGCTTGCGCACCACCGTGGCGTTGATGCCGTTGCGCTTGAGGACCTCGGCGGTGCCGGAGGTGGCGAGCAGCTCGAAGCCGTGTGCCACCAGCTCGCGCGCCGGGAAGATCATCGAGCGCTTGTCGCGGTTGGCGACCGAGATGAACGCGCGGCCCTTGGTGGGCAGCGGGCCGTAGGCGGCCGCCTGCGACTTGGCGTACGCCGTGCCGAAGACGGCGTCGATGCCCATGACCTCGCCGGTGGAGCGCATCTCCGGGCCGAGCACGGTGTCGACGCCGCGGCCGTGGATGTCGCGGAACCGCGACCACGGCATGACGGCCTCCTTGACGGAGATCGGCGCGTCGAGCGGCAGCTCGCCGCCGTCGCCGTGCCGCGGCAGCAGCCCCTCGGCGCGCAGCTCGGCGATGGTCGCGCCCAGCGAGATGCGGGCGGCGGCCTTGGCGAGCGGCACCGCGGTCGCCTTCGAGGTGAAGGGGACCGTGCGGGAGGCGCGCGGGTTGGCCTCCAGGACGTAGAGGATGTCGCCCGCCAGGGCGAACTGGATGTTGATCAGGCCGCGCACGCCGACGCCCCTGGCGATGGCCTCGGTGGAGGCGCGCAGGCGCTTGACGTCGAAGCCGCCGAGGGTGATCGGAGGCAGGGCGCACGCCGAGTCGCCGGAGTGGATGCCGGCCTCCTCGATGTGCTCCATCACACCGCCGAGGTACAGCTCCTCGCCGTCGTACAGCGCGTCGACGTCGATCTCGATGGCGTCGTCCAGGAAGCGGTCGACCAGGACCGGCCGGGAGGGGCTGATCTCGGTCGACTCGGCGATGTAGGAGGCGAGGCGGGTCTCGTCGTAGACGATCTCCATGCCGCGCCCGCCGAGGACGTACGACGGCCGGACCAGGACCGGGTAGCCGATCTCGTCGGCGATGGCCTTGGCCTCCGCGAAGGTGGTGGCGGTCCCGTGCTTGGGCGCCGGCAGGCCGGCCTCGGCCAGGACGCGGCCGAAGGCGCCGCGGTCCTCGGCCGCGTGGATGGCCTCGGGGGACGTGCCGACGATCGGCACGCCGTTGTCCTTCAGGGCCTGGGAGAGGCCGAGCGGGGTCTGGCCGCCCAGCTGGACGAGGACGCCCGCGACCGGGCCGGCCTGCTGCTCCACGTGGACGATCTCCAGCACGTCCTCGAGCGTCAGCGGCTCGAAGTACAGGCGGTCGGAGGTGTCGTAGTCCGTGGAGACGGTCTCCGGGTTGCAGTTGACCATCACGGTCTCGTACCCGGCCTCGGACAGCGCGAAGGAGGCGTGCACGCAGGAGTAGTCGAACTCGATGCCCTGGCCGATGCGGTTCGGGCCGGAGCCGAGGATGATCACCGCGGGCTTCTCGCGCGGCGCGATCTCGGTCTCCTCGTCGTACGACGAGTAGAAGTACGGCGTCTTCGCGGCGAACTCGGCGGCGCAGGTGTCGACCGTCTTGTACACCGGGCGGATGCCGAGGGCGTGCCGGACCTCGCGGACGACGTCCTCGCGCAGACCGCGGATCTCGCCGATCTGCTGGTCGGAGAAGCCGTGCCGCTTGGCCTCGGCGATCAGCTCGGCGGTCAGCTCGGGCGCTTCGGCCAGCTCGTCCGCGATCTCCTTGATGAGGAAGAGCTGGTCCACGAACCAGGGGTCGATCTTCGTGTGTTCGAAGACCTCCTCAGGCGTGGCACCGGCGCGGATGGCCTGCATGACGGTGTTGATCCGGCCGTCGGTGGGGCGCCGGGACTCCTCCAGCAGGGCGGCCTTGTCGCCGGGATCGCCGACGAAGGTGAACTGGCTGCCCTTCTTCTCCAGGGAGCGCAGCGCCTTCTGGAAGGCCTCGGGGAAGTTGCGGCCGATGGCCATGGCCTCGCCGACCGACTTCATGGTGGTGGTCAGCGTGGAGTCGGCCTGCGGGAACTTCTCGAAGGCGAACCGCGGCGCCTTGACGACCACGTAGTCGAGGGTGGGCTCGAAGGAGGCCGGGGTCTCCTGCGTGATGTCGTTCGGGATCTCGTCCAGCGTGTAGCCGACCGCCAGCTTGGCGGCGATCTTGGCGATCGGGAAGCCGGTCGCCTTGGAGGCGAGGGCCGAGGACCGCGACACGCGCGGGTTCATCTCGATGACGATGACGCGGCCGTCGGCCGGGTTCACCGCGAACTGGATGTTGCAGCCGCCGGTGTCGACGCCGACCTCGCGGATGATGGCGATGCCCACGTCGCGCAGGATCTGGTACTCGCGGTCGGTGAGCGTCATCGCGGGCGCCACGGTGATCGAGTCGCCGGTGTGCACGCCCATCGGGTCGAAGTTCTCGATGGAGCAGACGACCACGACGTTGTCGTTCTTGTCGCGCATCAGCTCCAGCTCGTACTCCTTCCAGCCGAGGATGGACTCCTCCAGGAGCACCTCGGTGGTCGGCGACAGGGTGAGGCCCTGGCCGGCGATGCGGCGCAGCTCCTCCTCGTCGTGCGCGAAGCCGGAGCCGGCGCCGCCCATCGTGAAGGACGGGCGGACGACGACCGGGTAGCCGCCGAGCTGCTCGACGCCCTTGAGGACGTCGTCCATGGAGTGGCAGATGACCGAGCGGGCGGACTCGCCGTGGCCGATCTTGCGGCGGACCTCCTCGACGACCTCCTTGAACCGGTCGCGGTCCTCGCCCTTGTGGATCGCCTCCGGCTTGGCGCCGATCAGCTCGACGCCGTACTTCTCCAGGACGCCGTTCTCGTGCAGGGAGATGGCGGTGTTCAGGGCCGTCTGGCCGCCCAGGGTGGGCAGCAGGGCGTCGGGGCGCTCCTTGGCGATGATCTTCTCGACGAACTCGGGGGTGATCGGCTCGACGTAGGTGGCGTCGGCGATCTCCGGGTCGGTCATGATCGTCGCCGGGTTGGAGTTGACGAGGACGACGCGCAGGCCTTCGGCCTTGAGCACGCGGCACGCCTGGGTGCCGGAGTAGTCGAACTCGGCGGCCTGGCCGATGACGATCGGGCCGGAGCCGATGACCAGGACGGACTGGATATCGGTGCGCTTAGGCACGCTGGCCCTCCATCAGGGAGACGAAGCGGTCGAACAGGTAGGCGGCGTCGTGCGGGCCGGCAGCCGCTTCGGGGTGGTACTGGACGGAGAAGGCCGGCTGGTCGAGCAGCCGCAGCCCCTCCACGACGTTGTCGTTGAGGCAGACGTGCGAGACCTCGGCGCGGCCGAACTTCGTCTCGCTGACCTTGTCGAGCGGCGCGTCCACGGCGAAGCCGTGGTTGTGCGCGGTGACCTCGACCTTGCCGGTCGTCCGGTCCTGGACCGGCTGGTTGATGCCCCGGTGGCCGTACTTCAGCTTGTAGGTGCCGAAGCCGAGGGCGCGGCCGAGGATCTGGTTGCCGAAGCAGATGCCGAACAGCGGGGTCCTGCGCTCCAGGACGGCGGTCATCAGCGCGACCGGGCCGTCGGCGGTGGCCGGGTCGCCGGGGCCGTTGGAGAAGAACACGCCGTCCGGGTTCACGGCGTAGACGTCGTCGGCCGTGGCGGTGGCGGGCAGGACGTGCACCTCTATGCCGCGCTCGGCCATCCGCTGCGGGGTCATGCCCTTGATGCCGAGGTCGATGGCGGCGACGGTGAACCGCTTCCCGCCGATCGCCGGGACGACATACGCCTCCTTGGTCGCGACCTCCTCGTAGAGGCTCGCGCCCTTCATCCGGGGCTGCGCCAGCACGCGCTCCACCAGTTCGGCGCCGGGTGCGGTGCCCGCGCCGGAGGCGCTGTCGAGCGCCGTGCCGGAGAAGATGCCGGCGCGCATGGAGCCGCGCTCGCGCAGGTGGCGGGTGAGGGCCCGGGTGTCGACGCCGCTGATGCCGACCACGCCCTGCCGCCGCAGCTCGTCGTCCAGGGAGCGCTTGGCCCGCCAGTTGGACGGCACGCGGGCGGGGTCGCGCACGACGTAGCCGGAGACCCAGATGCGGCCCGACTCGTCGTCCTCGTCGTTCCAGCCGGTGTTGCCGATCTGCGGGGCGGTCGCGACGACGATCTGGCGGTCGTACGACGGGTCGGTGAGGGTTTCCTGGTAGCCGGTCATGCCGGTGGAGAACACCGCCTCGCCGAAGGTCTCCCCCACGGCCCCGTAGGCGCGGCCGCGGAAGGTGCGGCCGTCCTCCAGGACGAGTACGGCGGGAAGCGCCTTGTTCCTCTGGGAGGAGCTTCCCCTGGTGGAGGTCGTCATCGTGCGCCTTCCGTGTCGTTGGTCATCTGGTTCAGGGTGTCGACCCACTCGGTGTGCTCGGCCGCGCGGTCGGAGCGGAAACCGGAGTCGATCAGCTTGCCGCCGTGCGCCCAGGTCACGACCAGCAGTCCGCCCTCGGTGAGGACCTTGCCGGCGATGCCCTTGTCGAGCCGGGCGCCGCGCAGCGCGGCGGCGGGGACGAAGAAGCCGGCCGCTCCGGGACGCTCGACGTCCAGGCCCGCGTCGGTCAGGGTGAGCTCGGCCCGGCTGCGGGTGCCCAGGCCGTGGGCCACGATGCGGTCCAGCCACTGCCCGGCGGTGGTGGAGCCGTGGTAGCGGCCGCTCATGGTCAGTCTGACCTCGCCGGGCTCGTCGGGCGCGGTGGGCAGCTCCGGGAGGTCGCTCTGGAGGGTGGCGCGCCACTTCCAGCCCTCGCGCATCAGCCAGTAGACCAGCGCGACGAAGAGGGCGAGTCCGACGAGCCAGCCGATGCGGGCCGGCCAGTCGGTGACGTCGGCCGACCTCTTGGCCTCGGCCAGCAGGATCACAGGTGTCACGTCAGCTTCCCGTCGACGAGCGTGGCCTTGCCCCGCAGCCACGTGTGCGTCACACGGCCCGGCAGCTCGCGCCCCGCGTAGGGGGTGTTGCGGCTGCGCGAGGCGAAGCCCGCGGGGTCCACGGGGCCACGGTATGCCGTGTCGACGAGGGTGAGGTTGGCGGGCTCACCGGCCGAGACGGGACGGCCGTGCCCGGTGGCCCGGCCGATCCGCGCGGGCGTGAAGGACATGCGGTCGGCGACGCCGGCCCAGTCCAGCAGGCCCGTCTCCACCATGGTCTCCTGCACCACCGACAGCGCGGTCTCCAGGCCGACCATGCCCATGGCGGCGGCGGCCCACTCGCAGTCCTTGTCCTCGTGCGGGTGCGGGGCGTGGTCGGTGGCGACGATGTCGATCGTGCCGTCGGCGAGGGCCTCGCGCAGGGCCATGACGTCGCGCTCGGTGCGCAGCGGCGGGTTGACCTTGTAGACGGGGTCGTAGGTGCGCACCAGTTCGTCGGTGAGGAGCAGGTGGTGCGGGGTGACCTCGGCGGTGACCTGGATGCCGCGGGACTTGGCCCAGCGGACGATCTCGACGCTGCCGGCGGTGGACAGGTGGCAGATGTGCACGCGGGAGCCGACGTGCTCGGCGAGCAGCACGTCCCGCGCGATGATCGACTCCTCGGCCACGGCGGGCCAGCCGCCCAGGCCCAGTTCGGCGGAGACGACGCCCTCGTTCATCTGGGCGCCCTCGGTCAGCCGCGGCTCCTGGGCGTGCTGGGCGACGACCCCGTCGAAGGCCTTCACGTACTCCAGCGCGCGGCGCATGATCACGGCGTCGTCCACGCACTTGCCGTCGTCGGAGAAGACGGTGACGCCCGCGGCGGAGTCGTGCATGGCGCCCAGTTCGGCGAGCTTCCTGCCCTCCAGGCCGACGGTGACGGCGCCGACGGGCCGGACGTCGCAGTAGCCGTGCTCCTTGCCGAGCCTCCAGACCTGCTCCACCACGCCGGCGGTGTCGGCGACCGGGAAGGTGTTGGCCATGGCGAACACGGCCGTGTAGCCGCCGCTCGCGGCCGCGCGGGTGCCGGTCAGGACGGTCTCGGAGTCCTCGCGGCCCGGCTCGCGCAGATGGGTGTGCAGGTCGACCAGGCCGGGGAGCAGCACCTTGCCGTCGGCGTCGACCACTTCGGCGCCGTCGGCGGACAGCCCGGAGCCGACCTCGGCGATCGTCCCGCCGTCGATCAGGACGTCCTGCGGCGCGCCGCCGAGCACCTTCGCACCGCGGATCAGGGTCTTGCTCATGGATGTCACTTCTCCTCGGTGGTACGGGCGTGGGTGACGGCGGGCACGTTCTTCGAGTCGACCACCGCGCCGCCGAGCAGCAGGTACAGGACGGCCATCCGGATGGAGACGCCGTTGGCGACCTGCTCGACGGCGGTGCAGCGGTCGGAGTCGGCGACCTCGGCGGTGATCTCCATACCGCGGACCATCGGGCCGGGGTGCATCACGATGGCGTGTTCGGGGAGCCGGGCCATGCGGTCGGCGTCGAGGCCGTAGCGCCGCGAGTACTCGCGCTCGGTCGGGAAGAACGCCGCGTTCATGCGCTCGCGCTGGACGCGGAGCATCATCACGGCGTCGCACTTGGGCAGCGTGCTGTCGAGGTCGTACGACACCGCGCAGGGCCAGGAGTCCACGCCGACGGGCAGCAGGGTGGGCGGGGCGACGAGCGTGACCTCGGCGCCGAGGGTGTGCAGCAGGTCGACGTTGGAGCGGGCGACCCGGCTGTGCAGGACGTCGCCGACGAGGGTGACGCGCTTGCCGGCGAGGTCCTCGCCGAGGCCGGCGTCGCGGCCGACGAGCCGGCGGCGCATGGTGAACGCGTCCAGCAGGGCCTGGGTGGGGTGCTGGTGGGTGCCGTCGCCGGCGTTGACGACCGCGGCGTCGATCCAGCCGGAGTTGGCGAGGCGGTAGGGGGCCCCGGAGGCGCCGTGCCGTATGACGACGGCGTCGACGCCCATGGCCTCCAGGGTCTGCGCGGTGTCCTTCAGGGACTCGCCCTTGGACACGCTCGACCCCTTGGCGGAGAAGTTGATGACGTCCGCGGACAGCCTCTTCTCGGCGGCCTCGAAGGAGATGCGGGTGCGGGTGGAGTCCTCGAAGAAGAGGTTGACGATCGTGCGGCCGCGCAGGGTCGGCAGCTTTTTGATCGGCCGGTCGGCGACCCGGGCCATCTCCTCGGCGGTGTCGAGGATCAGGACGGCGTCGTCGCGGGTGAGGTCGGCGGCCGAGATGAGATGACGCTGCATCTGTCAGGCTCCGTAAGGCAGTTCAAACGGGAGGATTCGGGCAGGCCGGAGCGTGTGCGGGCACGCCGGAGCGGCCCGGGGTCCGGCGTGCTACCGGCCGGCCCGCACACCGAGCAGCACGGTGTCGCGACCGTCCTCCTCGGCGAGCTGGACCTTGACCGTCTCCCGCAGCGACGTGGGGAGGTTCTTGCCGACGTAGTCGGCGCGGATGGGGAGTTCGCGGTGGCCGCGGTCGACCAGGACCGCGAGCTGGACCGCACGCGGACGCCCGATGTCGTTCAGGGCGTCGAGGGCGGCGCGGATGGTGCGGCCGGAGAAGAGCACGTCGTCGACCAGGACGACCAGCTTGCCGTCGATGCCGTCACCGGGGATGTCGGTGCGGGCCAGCGCACGCGGCGGATGCATGCGCAGGTCGTCGCGGTACATGGTGATGTCGAGCGAGCCGACCGGGACCTTGCGGTCGGTGATCTGCTCCAGCTTGGCCGCGAGCCGCTGGGCGAGGAAGACGCCTCGGGTCGGGATGCCGAGGAGCACCACGTCGTCGGCGCCCTTGGCGCGTTCGACGATCTCGTGGGCGATGCGGGTCAGCACGCGCGCGATGTCGGGGCCCTCGAGAACGGGCCGCGCATCGGACGCGTACGGATGGGCGTGCGAGTCCATACGAAACGGACCTCCTTCTCCGCCTCACGGGACGGACCTTAAAGGACGTCGTAATTGCGCCATCCACCGTAGCAGGTCGCCGGAGGGGCTCCGTTCACCCTCTTGGCGTAATCGGCGGCCACCAGCGCGGAAGCCTCGGTGTGGACCGTTCGGCTTGACGCACGAGAGTCACGCTGCGTAACCTCACAGTGAGTTACCAGCCGCGCGGCGGGCAGACAGCCGGTCGCGTCGACACAGCGCCGGGGAGCCATATGTCCAGCGAATACGCCAAACAGCTCGGGGCCAAGCTCCGGGCCATCCGCACCCAGCAGGGCCTTTCCCTCCACGGTGTCGAGGAGAAGTCCCAGGGTCGCTGGAAGGCCGTGGTGGTCGGTTCGTACGAGCGCGGCGACCGCGCCGTGACCGTGCAGCGCCTCGCCGAGCTGGCCGATTTCTATGGCGTCCCCGTGCAGGAGCTCCTGCCGGGCACCACGCCGGGCGGCGCCGCCGAGCCGCCGCCGAAGCTGGTCCTGGACCTGGAGCGGCTGGCCACCGTGCCGGCCGAGAAGGCGGGCCCCCTGCAGCGCTACGCGGCGACGATCCAGTCCCAGCGCGGCGACTACAACGGCAAGGTGCTCTCCATCCGCCAGGACGACCTGCGCACACTCGCCGTCATCTACGACCAGTCCCCCTCGGTCCTCACCGAGCAGCTGATCAGCTGGGGCGTCCTGGACGCGGACGCGCGCCGCGCGGTGGCCACGCACGAGGACGCGTAACCGCGCACGGACTCAGCAGAAACGTGCCGCCGGGGTGGCCGGAACTTGACGGTTCCGGCCACCTCGGCGGTTTTCACGTCCGGTCGTCCGGCGGTGCGCACGCGGGCGGCGCCGGCGGCCCCGCGGGGCCGTTCCGGCGCCTTGCGGGCCCGGGCGGCGGGTGGGGCGTGTGTCATGCGTGCCGAAGGGGGCGGGGAGCCGCGGGCGACCGCACGGCCCGTGGCCGCCGTCCCCGCGCGGCTCCGCCGCGCCCCTCGCCGCGCCCCTCGCCGCGGCCGGCTAGGCGCGGCGGAGCGTCGGCTTGAGCTCCTTCAGCCGGCCCAGCAGGCCGTTCACGAACGAGGGCGACTCGTCCGTCGAGAACTCCTTCGCCAGCTGCACCATCTCGTCCAGGACGACGGCGTCCGGGGTCTCGTCGACCCAGATCAGCTCGTACGCGCCCAGCCGCAGCAGGTTGCGGTCGACGACCGGCATCCGGTCGAGCGTCCAGCCCACGGCGTACTGGGCGATCAGCTCGTCGATGCGCCGCGCGTGCTCCGCGTAGCCCTCGACCAGCTGCATGGTGTACTCGCTCACCGGCGGCTGCCGCGTGTCGGACCGGGAGAGCCGGATCCAGTCCGCGAGGACGGTCAGGACGTCGGCGTCGCGCTGGTCGCCCTCGAAGAGGATCTGGAAGGCGCGCTTGCGGGCCGTGTTGCGGGCAGCCACGGTTAGCTGTTCACCCGGCCGAGGTAGTCGCTGGTGCGGGTGTCGACCTTGATCTTCTCGCCGGTGGTGATGAAGAGCGGCACCTGGATCTGGTGGCCGGTCTCCAGGGTGGCGGGCTTGGTGCCGCCGGTGGAGCGGTCGCCCTGGACGCCCGGCTCGGTCTCGGCGACGGTCAGCTCGACGGCGGCCGGCAGCTCGACGAAGAGCACCTCGCCCTCGTGCTGGGCGACGGTGGCGGTGAAGCCCTCGATGAGGAAGTTGGCGGCGTCGCCGACGACCTTGCGGTCGACCATGAGCTGGTCGTAGGTCTCCATGTCCATGAAGACGAAGTAGTCGCCGTCCATGTACGAGAACTGCATGTCGCGCTTGTCGACAGTGGCCGTCTCGACCTTGACACCGGCGTTGAACGTCTTGTCGACGACCTTGCCGGAAAGCACGTTCTTGAGCTTGGTGCGCACGAAGGCCGGGCCCTTGCCGGGCTTGACGTGCTGGAACTCGACGACGGACCAGAGCTGGCCGCCTTCGAGCTTGAGCACCATGCCGTTCTTGAGGTCGTTCGTGGAAGCCACGGTTGCGGAATCTCCTGGACTGACGTACGACCCCGGGTCACGCGCTACAGCGCGAGCAGCTCCTTGGTCGTGATGGTGAGTAGCTCGGGTCCGCCGTCCGCCTCGGGGCGTACGACGAGCGTGTCATCGATCCGGACACCGCCCCGGCCCGGGAGGTGGACCCCCGGTTCGACGGTGACCGGCACGCAAGCGTCCAGTTTACCCATGGCCGCGGGGGCCAACTGCGGGTCCTCGTCGATTTCGAGTCCGACACCGTGTCCGGTCAGCGGCGGCAGAGCCCCCGCGTAGCCGGCCGAGTCCAGCACCTGGCGTGCCGCGCGGTCCACGTCCCGGTACGCGGCGCCGGGGGCCAGGGACTCGCGTCCGGCGCGCTGGGCGGCGAAGACGAGGTCGTACAGCTCGATCTGCCAGTCGGCGGGAGAGGTGCCGATGACGAAGGTGCGGCCGATCTCGCAGCGGTAACCGCGGTAGGTGGCGCCGAGGCACACGGACAGGAAGTCGCCCTCCTCCACCCGCCGGTCGGTGGGACGGTGGCCGCGGCGGCCGGCGTGCGGCCCGGTGGCCACGGAGGTGGGGAAGGCCGGGCCGTCGGCCCCGTGGTCGACCAGGCGGCGCTCCAGCTCCAGCGCGAGGTGCCGTTCCGTGCGGCCGACCAGGATGGACTCCAGCAGCTCGCCGAGGGCCTGGTCGGCGATCTCGGCGCCGATGCGGAGGCAGGAGATCTCCTCCTCGTCCTTGACCACCCGGAGCTGCTCCACGGCGCAGCCGAGGTCGGCGAGGCGGACCGCGGGGGCGACGGAGGCGACGGCCCGGTGCCGGGCGACGGTGAGGTGGTGTTCCTCGACGGCGAGCGCGTCGGCGTCCTGCGCCGCGGCGAGGCCGGACGCGGCGACCACCGGGTCCCCTCCCGGGGACGGCAGGACGTGCAGCCGCAGGTTCTCGTCCGGCCGGCCGTCGGCGGGCCGGTCGTCGGGAGGACCCGCGCACACCAGGAGGTCTTCGCGCGCGCCGAGCAGGAGGACCGCGCCCCGGGGGGCGGCGCCCGCCAGATAGCGCACGTTGGCGGGGCGGCTGACCAGGGCGGCGGGGGCGCCGGCCGCGTTGCAGCGGTCCCTCAGCCGGGATCGGCGGTTCGCGTACACCTCTGACATGAGATGAGCGTAGGAGCTTTGTCCGGAATGTGTCGATCGAGGGGGGCCGAGTGGACCAGTGGCCCCCGGTTCACCAGCTCGGCGGGCTCGCCATCGCGCGTGCCAGGACCTCGTCCAGGACCCGCGCCGTGCCGGGGACGTCCAGCTGGGAGTTGTCGATGATCGACAGGCCCGAGCCGTACCAGCCGGCCATGCGGCCGTGGATGCGGGCCACCTCCTCGTCGCTGAGACGGCGGTTGCCGGTGCGTTCGGCGTTGCGCTCCAGCACGACGTCCAGGCCCGGCAGGAGGACGACCGGGAGCAGCCCCGGGCCGACGTGCCGCTTCCAGCCGCCCAGGCCCACCACCGGGCGGTCCGGGAAGACGGCGTCGTCCAGGATGCAGGAGATGCCGTTGGCCAGGAAGTTGCGGGCGGCGAAGCCGCAGGTGCGGCGGGCCAGCCGGTACTGCGCCTCGGAGTTGTCGTTCCAGCCCGACTGGGGGTCGGCGAAGCCCGAGCGGACCCATTCGCGGACGTCGTCCAGGCTGATGTGGGCCGTGGGGACGCGGCGGTGGTCCGCCCAGTACCTGGCGACGCTGGTCTTGCCGGCGCCCGCCGGGCCGATGAGCAGGACGGCGAGGGTGGTGGTCGCCGCGTCCGGGACCGCCGCCGCGGCGGGCGGTGCGGCGGGCGCGCCGGCCGGGCCGCCGGGCGGCAGCGGGACGTGCCCGGTGCCGTCGGGGGCCGGCGGAACGTGCCCGGTGCCGCCGGGGGCCGGCGGGCCGGGCGTGTGCTGCGGGGGCGCCTGCGGCACCGGCGCGGACGGCGCCGGCGGCGCTTGCGGGGCGGGCGGCGCCGGAACGGGCGGGACCGGGTAGCCCGGCGCCACCGGCGGCGGGGCACCGGGGGCGGGCCCCTGGGGGGCGCCCGGGGGCGGACCCGGGTGGTGTGCGGCCGGCGCCCAGCCGGCGTGCGGTCCCTGCCCCGGCTGGTGGGGCGGCGGCAGCGGCGACCCCACTGCGTGCTGCATCCGTTGCCACTCCGTCTCGTCCACGCGTCCGGCGCTGCGGGCGGGTGCGGACCCGCTCCGCACCGAACGGTACCGTCCCCGGCCGTCGTTCGGTGAAACGGCCCGGGGCGTTCCGAAGTGCCCGGCCAGCCGGAGCGGCGCGGACACCCGGAGCGGTCCGGTGCCTACTGGCCGACCTCGCCGTAGGCGGCGAGCAGCACGGCCGGGTCCGGGCCCTCCAGCACGGTGGGCTTGGCGAGGCCGTCCAGGACGATGAAGCGCAGCAGGTCGCCGCGGGACTTCTTGTCCACCTTCATCGTCTCCACCAGCTTGGGCCACTGGTCGTAGCGGTAGTGCAGCGGCAGGCCCACGGATTCGAGGATCGTGCGGTGGCGGTCGGCGGTGGCGTCGTCCAACCGCCCGGCCAGGCGGCCCAGTTCGGCGGCGAAGTGCATGCCGACCGAAACGGCCGCGCCGTGGCGCCACTTGTACCGCTCGTTCTTCTCGATGGCGTGGCCGAGCGTGTGGCCGTAGTTGAGGATCTCCCGCAGACCGGACTCCCTCAGGTCGGCGGAGACCACATCGGCCTTGACCCGGATCGAGCGCTCGATGAGCTCGGCGGTGTGCGGACCGGCCGGGCTGCGCGCCGCCTGCGGGTCCTCCTCGATGAGGTCGAGGATCACCGGGTCGGCGATGAAACCGGCCTTGATGACCTCCGCGAGCCCGGAGACGTAGTCGTTGACCGGGAGGGAGTCGAGCGCGGCCAGGTCGCACAGCACCCCGGCGGGCGGATGGAAGGCTCCGACCAGGTTCTTGCCCTCGGCGGTGTTGATGCCGGTCTTGCCGCCCACCGCCGCGTCCACCATCGCCAGGACGGTCGTCGGGATCGCGATCCAGCGCACCCCGCGCAGCCAGGTCGCCGCCACGAAACCGGCCAGGTCGGTGGTCGCGCCGCCGCCGACGCCGACGATGACGTCGGTACGGGTGAATCCGGACTGGCCGAGCGCCTTCCAGCAGTAGGCGGCGACCTCGGCGGTCTTGGCCTCCTCGGCGTTGGGCACCTGCACGGCGATCGCCTCGTAGCCCTGCCCGGCGAGGTCGGCGCGCAGCGCGTCGCCGGTCTCGGCCAGCGCCTCGGGGTGGACGACCGCCACCCGCTTGGCCTTCGTGCCGATCAGCCCGGCGAGTTCACCGAGGAGCTGACGGCCGACCAGGACCTCGTACGGCTCGGTGCCCGCGGTGCCGGCGACCTGGATGCGGGTGACTGCCTCGCTCATGCTTCCTTCAACTCCAGTGCGTCCAGGGCGGCCCGGGTGACCTCGTCGGGGGTGCGCCCGTCGGTGGGTACGACGGCCGTGGCGACCTCCTCGTACAGGTGCCGGCGGGCCTCCATCAGCTCGCGCCACTGCTTGCGCGGGTTGACCGCCAGCAGCGGGCGGGCCACGTTGAGCCCCGTGCGCCTGACGGCCTCCTCGACGTCCATCGACAGGTACACCACGCGCTGCCCGGCGAGCAGGGCCCGGGTGTCCGCGTCCAGGATCGCGCCGCCGCCCAGGGCCAGCACGCCGTCGTGCTCGGCGAGCGCCCGCCGTACCGCCTCCTTCTCCAGGGCGCGGAAGGCGGGCTCGCCCTCCTCCACGAAGATGTCGGCGATGCTGCGACCCCGCTCGGCCACGATGTCGTCGTCGGTGTCCCGGTAGCCCACCCCGAGCCGCTCGGCCAGCAGGCGCCCGACGGTGGACTTGCCGACCCCCATCGGGCCGACCAGGACGATCAGCGGTGCGCTCATCGGACGGCCAGGTTGTCGAGGTAGCTGCGCACGTTGCGGCGGGTCTCGGTCACGCTGTCGCCGCCGAACTTCTCCGCCACCGCGTCCGCGAGGACCAGCGCCACCATCGCCTCGGCGACGATGCCCGCGGCCGGCACCGCGCACACGTCGGAACGCTGGTGGTGGGCCTGCGCGGGCTCGCCGGTGGTGACGTCCACCGTCCGCAGCGCCCGCGGCACCGTCGCGATCGGCTTCATCGCCGCCCGCACCCGCAGCAGCTCACCGGTGGACAGACCGCCCTCGGTGCCGCCGGACCGCCCCGTGGCCCGCCGCACACCGTCGGGCGTGGCGACGATCTCGTCGTGCGCCTCGCTGCCGGGCACCCGCGCCAGCTCGAACCCGTCGCCGACCTCCACGCCCTTGATCGCCTGGATGCCCATCAGCGCCGCCGCCAGGCGCGCGTCCAGCCGCCGGTCCCAGTGCACGTGCGAGCCCAGCCCCACCGGCACGCCGTACGCCAGCACCTCCACCACACCGCCGAGGGTGTCGCCGTCCCGGTGGGCCCGGTCGATCTCCGCGACCATCGCCTTCGACGCGTCCGCGTCCAGGCAGCGCACCGGGTCCGCGTCCAGCCTCTCCACGTCCGCCGGCGCCGGGTACACCCCGTACGGCGCCTTCGCCCCCGCCAGCTCGACGACGTGGGAGACGATCTCGATGCCGGCGGTCTCCTTCAGGTACGACCGGGCCACCGCACCGAGGGCGACGCGGGCGGCGGTCTCCCGGGCCGAGGCCCGCTCCAGCACCGGCCGGGCCTCGTCGAAGCCGTACTTCTGCATGCCCGCCAGGTCCGCGTGGCCGGGGCGCGGCCGGGTCAGCGGCGCGTTGCGGGCCAGCCCCGCCAGCACCTCCGGGTCCACCGGATCGGCCGCCATCACCTGCTCCCACTTCGGCCACTCGGTGTTGCCCACCATCACCGCCACCGGCGAGCCCAGGGTCAGCCCGTGCCGCACCCCGCCCAGGAAGGTGACCTCGTCCCGCTCGAACTTCATCCGCGCACCACGGCCGTACCCGAGCCGCCGCCGTGCCAGGTGGTCCGCCACCATGTCCGTGGTGACCGGCACGCCGGCGGGAAGACCCTCCAGCGTCGCGACCAGTGCCGGACCGTGGGACTCCCCCGCGGTCAGCCAACGCAGCCTGCTCAACGGTGCTCCTCAGTGTTCGCGCCCGGTACTGCCCTGTGTACGCACGTGCGCGCGTACGGCGACGGCGCCACCGGGTGCGCGACCCCGGTACGCCACCCCCGATCCTCCCACGTCCGGGGGGCGTGGCGGCTGCCGGTCCCAGGAAGCGGACGCGGGCGGGTGTCAGCGGGCCGCCAGCGCCTGTTCGCCGGCCCGGCGCATGGCCTCCAGCGGGGCCGGGGCGCGCCCGGTCATCCGCTCGACCTGGAGGACGGCCTGGTGCACCAGCAGGTCGAGGCCGCCGACGACGGCGCCGCCGGACATGGACCAGCGGGCCGCCAGCTCGGTGGGCCAGGGCTCGTACAGCACGTCGAAGAGGGTGGCGGGGCGTTCCGGGACGGCGGCGGCGAGGGCGTCGGTCGTCCCGGCCGGCGTGGTGGCGATCACCAGCGGGGCGTGCAGCGCCCGGGCTGCGTCCGCCCAGTCCGCGGTGCGGACCTCCACGTCGAGCCGCTCGCCCCACTGCCGCATCTCGGCGGCGCGGGCCTCGCTGCGGACGTAGGCGACGACCTCCCCGGTGCAGATCCGCGCCAGTGCGGCGAGCGCCGAGGAGGCGGTCGCGCCGGCGCCGAGGATCGCGGCGGAGTCGACCTGTTCGATGCCGTGCTCGCGCAGCGCGGCCACCATTCCCGGGATGTCGGTGTTGTCGCCGAGCCGGCGGCCGTCCTCGGTGAGGACCAGCGTGTTGACCGCGTCCACCGAGGCGGCGGTGTCGCTGATCTCGTCCAGCAAGGGGATCACCGCCCGCTTCAGCGGCATGGTCAGCGACAGCCCCGCCCACTCGGGCCCGAGCGCCTCCAGGAAGCCGGGCAGCGCGCCCTCGTCGACCTCGAAGCTGTCGTACGACCAGCCGGTGAGCCCCAGTTCCGTGTACGCGGCCCGGTGCAGCACCGGCGAGAGCGAGTGGGCGATGGGTTTGCCGAGCACGGCGGCCCGGCGGGCGCCGGCGGCCTCGGATTCCATGTGAACCGGTCCTTGTGCCTGCGCGGGCCCGCGCCCCCGCGCGTTCGTCCCCTGCCCGCCGCCCGGGACTGCCGCGGTCAGTTCTTCCCCCTCGACGCGTTCCATTCGTTGACGAGCTTCTCGTGCTCGTCGAGGGTCCGGGTGAACTTGCTGGTCTTGCCGTCCATCGAGATGAAGTAGTACCAGCCGTCGTCCGTCGGGTCGAGCGCGCCCCGCAGCGCCTCCTCGCCGGGGTTGTCGATGGGGCCCGGCGGCAGGCCCTTGGAGAAGTACGTGTTGTAGGGGTTGGCGTACTTCCGCAGCTCGGCGATGCTCAGATCGATCTTGCTCTGGTTCTTGATGTAGTTGTACGTGGAGTCGAACTCCAGCCGCCCGTAGGTCTGCGGGTTGTCCGGCTCCAGACGGTTGTAGACGACCTCGGCCATCTTGCGGAAGTCGTCGTGGCTCGTGCCCTCGGCCTGCACCAGGCTCGCCACGGTGAGCACCTGCCAGGGGCCGTCGAGGCCCAGGGCCCTGGCCTTTTTCTCCAGGCCCAGCTCCCGGTACTTGGCGGTGGCCTGGGAGACCATGTTCTTCAGCACGGCCTCGGGTTTCTGGCCCTTGGTGACGCCGTAGCTGGAGGGGTACAGGAAACCTTCCAGCGGGTCCTTGAGGCCGGAACGGTTCAGCGCCCAGGCGGGCAGGCCCAGGTGCTTGTATTCCTTCTTCGCGACGCGCGCGGTGGTGCCCGGCGCCACGCCGAGACGCTTGTCGATCAGCGCGTAGACCGCGGTGTTGCGCAGCCCCTCGGCGATGATGAGGTTGCTGCGGCTCTTCGGGCTGAGCATCAGCTCCACGGCGCTCGCGGCGGACATCTCCTTCTGCAGGGTGTAGACACCGTCCTGGAGCGACTTGCCCCGGGGGTTCGCCTGCAGGGCGGAGACGAACGCGGCCGCGCTCTCGACGACGCCCGCCTCCTTCAGCTTCTGGCCGATCGCCCAGCCTCCGGCGCCCTTGGGAATGGTGACGGTGACCTCCTGGCCGTTCCCGTCACCCGCGTAGTCCGGAGCCGCGCCGAAACGATTTTGGTAGAACTTGTACCCGAAATATCCGACACCGCCGAGGCCCCCGCCGAACACCAGCACGACCACCATGCAGGCGCAGCCGGTGCGGCCCTTCTTGCTCTTGACGGGCTTCCTGCCGCGCCGTTCGCGCCGGCTCTGGAGCTCGTGCTCCTCGTCGTCCTCGCCGTCGCCTCCCGGAAGGACGGTGTGCCCCGCCTCGGCGGGCGTCCGCGCCTCCGGCTCCGCCTCGGGCTCGGCGTGCCTGCGGCCGGGCGGCACCGGCGGCGGGTAGGCGTCCTCCGTGCCGTAGAAGTCGGGCTGCTCCCCGCCGTACGCCGCGGGCTGCCCGCCGTACGGACCGACGGGACCGGCGTCGTAGGGCACCTGGCCGTGGGCGCCGGCCGCGTCCCAGCCGCCCTGCTGGAACTGCTGACGGGGCCGGCCGGCGAACCGCCCGTCGTCCCCGGGGTGGTCCTGTCCCTCGTAGTACTGGTGCTGCTGCTCGCCGTACCCGGACTGCTGCTCCTGGCTCCAGTCGCCGTACTGCGGCGCCTGCGGATGCTGCTGCGGCTGGCCGCCGTAGGGGGACTGACCCGCCTGGGTCTGCTGTCCTCCCCATCCGCCGTCCCCGTACAACGGGTCCTCCGGATGCCACGGTTCGGAGCCTGGGCCCCGGCCATACTCAGTCATCGATCCCCTAGAGCCGCGAGGCCGACGGTCACGCGGCCGATGGGCCGTCTTCCGCTCCGCCTCTTTGCTGTGCGCCGGCTGTTCGAACACCGGCGCATCGCGCGGAACGTTACCGTATCGCGATCAGATGACCACTTCGACGCCTTCGCCGGGTGGCTCACCTGACACCCGTTCGGATTCCAGGGCCTGCTGCAAAATGATGACCGCGGCGGCCTGGTCGATGACCGCACGGCCCTTCTTCGACTTCACACCCGACGCGCGCAGTCCCTGACTGGCCGTCACGGTCGTCATCCGCTCGTCCACCAGGCGCACCGGCACCGGCCGGACGCCCCTGGCCAGCTCCTGCGCGAAGGCGCGCACCTTGGCGGCGGCCGGGCCCTCGCCCCCCTTCAGGGAGCGGGGCAGGCCGACGACGAGCTCGATCGGTTCGTACTCCTCCACCAGTTGCCGCAGCCGGCGGTGTGCGGCGGGGAGGTCCCGGCCGGGGACGGTCTCCACCGGGGTGGCGAGGATCCCGTCGGGGTCGCACGAGGCGACCCCGATGCGGGCGTCCCCGACGTCGATCGCGAGCCGACGTCCTCTGCGCATCGTCCTGACCGTCTCTTACTTGGCGGTCTCGGCGACCAGGCGTTCGACCGCCTCGACGGCCTCGCCGACGGCCGCCGGGTTCTGACCGCCGCCCTGGGCCACGTCCGGCTTGCCGCCACCGCCGCCGCCGAGGGTCTTGGCGGCCGTGCGCACCAGGTCACCGGCCTTGAGGCCGCGGTCGCGGGCGGCGTCGTTGGTGGCGATCACCGTGAGCGGCTTGCCGTTGTTGACGGTGAACAGGGCTACGACGGCGGCCCGGCCGCCCTGGATGCGGCCGCGCACGTCGAGGACCAGCCTGCGCAGGTCGTCCGGCGTGGTGCCGTCCGGGACCCGGCCGGTGACCAGGGCCACGCCCCGCACGTCCTTGGCGGACTCGGCGAGGCCGGCGGCGGCCTGGAGGACCTTCTCGGCGCGGAACCTCTCGATCTCCTTCTCGGCGTCCTTCAGCTTGCCGAGCATGGCGGAGACCTTCTCCGGCAGCTCCTCGGGGCGGCCCTTGAGCAGCTCGGTGAGCTGGTTGACGACCGTGTGCTCGCGGGCGAGGAAGTGGTAGGCGTCGACGCCGACCAGGGCCTCGATACGGCGGACACCGGAGCCGATGGAGGACTCGCCGAGCAGCTTCACCAGGCCCAGCTGGGCGGTGTTGTGCACGTGGGTGCCGCCGCACAGCTCCTTGGAGAAGTCGCCGATGGTCACGACGCGGACGCGCTCGCCGTACTTCTCGCCGAACTCGGCGATGGCGCCCTGCTTCTTGGCCTCGTCGATGCCCATGACCTCGGCGTGCACGTCGAGGTCCCGGGCGAGCACCTCGTTGATCTTCTGCTCGACGTCGGTCATCACCGCCTGCGGGACGGCGGACGGGGAGCCGAAGTCGAAGCGGAAGCGGCCGGGCTGGTTCTCGGAGCCGGCCTGGGCGGCCGTCGGGCCGAGGGCGTCGCGCAGGGCCTGGTGGGTGAGGTGGGTGGCCGAGTGGGCGCGGGCGATGGCCTGCCGGCGGCGGGCGTCGATGGCGGCGTGGGCCTTGGCGCCGACGGTCACCTCGCCGACCTGGACGACGCCCTTGTGGACGTAGACGCCCGGGACCGGCTTCTGGCAGTCGCGGACCTCGATGACCGCGCCGGAGTCGACCCTGATGCGGCCGGTGTCGCCGATCTGGCCGCCGCCCTCGGCGTAGAACGGGGTGCGGTCCAGGACGACCTCGACCTCGTCGCCCTCGGTGGCGGCCGGGGAGGAGACGCCGTCGACCAGGATGCCGACGATCGTGGACTCGCCCTCGGTGTCGGTGTAGCCGATGAAGTCCGTCTCGCCGGCGGCGTCGGCGATCTCGCGGTAGGCGCCGAGGTCGGCGTGGCCGGTCTTCTTGGCCTGGGCGTCGGCCTTGGCGCGCTCCCGCTGCTCCTTCATCAGCCGGCGGAAGCCCTCCTCGTCCACGGACAGGCCCTGCTCGGCGGCCATCTCCAGGGTGAGGTCGATCGGGAAGCCCCAGGTGTCGTGGAGCAGGAACGCCTTCTCGCCGGGCAGCACCGTGGAGCCGGCGGCCTTGGTCTCGGAGACGGCGGTGTCGAGGATGTTGGTGCCGGCCTTCAGCGTCTTGAGGAAGGCGTTCTCCTCGGCGAGGGCGACCTTCTCGATGCGCTCGCGGTCGGTGATCAGCTCCGGGTACTGCTGGCCCATCGTACCGATCACGGTGTCGATCAGGTCCTTGACGACCGGGCCGGTGGCGCCGAGCAGGCGCATGTTGCGGATGGCGCGGCGCATGATGCGGCGCAGCACGTAGCCGCGGCCCTCGTTGCCCGGGGTGACGCCGTCGCCGATCAGCATGGTGGCGGTGCGCATGTGGTCGGTGACCACGCGCAGGGACACGTCCGAGGCATGGGCCTCGCCGTAGCGGACGCCGGTCAGCTCGGTGGCCTTGTCGATGACGGCCATGGAGGTGTCGATCTCGTACATGTTCTGCACGCCCTGCAGAATCATGGCGAGGCGCTCCAGGCCGAGGCCGGTGTCGATGTTCTTGCTCGGCAGGTCCCCGAGGATCTCGAAGTTGTCCTTGCCGATGCCCTCGCCCCGCTCGTACTGCATGAAGACGAGGTTCCAGATCTCCACGTACCGCTCGTCGTTGACGGCGGGGCCGCCCTCGGGGCCGAACTCGGGCCCGCGGTCGTAGTTGATCTCGGAGCAGGGGCCGCACGGGCCGGGGACGCCCATGGACCAGAAGTTGTCCTTCATGCCCAGGCGCTGGATGCGCTCCCGGGGCACGCCGACGACCTCGTGCCAGATCTGCTCGGCCTCGTCGTCGTCCTGGTAGACGGTGATCCACAGCCGCTCGGGGTCCAGGCCGTAACCGCCCTTGTCCTGGGGCGTGGTGAGCAGCTCCCAGGCGAGCTTGATGGCGCCTTCCTTGAAGTAGTCGCCGAAGGAGAAGTTGCCGCACATCTGGAAGAACGTGCCGTGCCGCGTGGTCTTGCCGACCTCTTCGATGTCGGGCGTGCGCACGCACTTCTGCACGCTGGTGGCGCGCGGGTACGGCGGCTTGACCTCACCCAGGAAGTAGGGCTTGAAGGGCACCATGCCGGCGGGGACGAGGAGCAGAGTCGGGTCGTCCGCGATGAGCGACGCCGAAGGGACGACGGTGTGCCCGCGCTCCTCGAAGAAGCTCAGCCAGCGGCGGCGAATCTCTGCCGACTCCATCAGTGGTCCTCATTCCGGTTGTACGAGTACGTCGTCGGGTCGTCGGCGTACTGCGGTCTGCTGCGGTTGTTCTCGATGGCGGGGTACCGCCGGGGCGCGGCCAGTGCGGGGTTCTCGTGGATGCCGAGTGCCTCTTCCAGCTCGGCTTCCCGCTGGGCCATGTTGTCGCGGACGTCCAGCGCGAAGCCCACCGCGCGGTCCTTCAGGCGCTGACCGGTCTCCAGGGCCTTGTTCGCCGCGGTGGCGGCGAGGCTCTCCGGGGTCAGCTGCTTCAGCTTGCGGTTGACCTTGGTGGTGGCCCACACACCGGCGGCGACACCGGTGGTGAACCAGAACGTACGACGGAACATCGCTCGGTCTCAGTCCTTACTTCCGCTTGCGTCGTGCGGCAGGGACCGTGCGGCCCACGATCACGCTACGCCGGGCCGGCCCGCCGGGCACGTCCTTGCCGCGGCCGCCCAGCGCCCGGCGCACGCCGTAGCCGAAGGCGGCGACCTTGACCAGCGGCCCGCCGAAGGTGGAGGCGACGGTGGCCGACAGCGCGGAGGCGTTCGAGGTGACCTCCTGGACGTCGGAGGCGATCGCGTCGACCCGGTCGATCTGGGTCTGCGCGCTGCGCACGGCCCGGGAGGCGTCGGCGAGCAGCGGCACCGCCTGCTCGGTCACGTCCGCCACGAGCTGGGTGGCCGCCTTGAGCGTCTGGGCCAGCCTCGCCAGTGCGACGGCGAGGAAGGAGACCAGGATCGCCCAGAAGACGGCCACCAGGATCCCGGCCACCTCTCCACCGGACACTGTGCGCACCCGCTCCCTGAAACGTGCTGTGAACTTCGGAACCCTCGAAAGGCAGTGCCCCGAGCCTATCGCGCCGCGGCGGAGGCTCCGTACCGGATTACCCGGCGGCAGGCGAGCCGCGGACCGCGATTGTACGGACCGCGCACGGTTCAGTACGCTGCGTGTCCCATGCGAGGTCCTCAGCCCCCGGGTCCCTGGACGGACGGCGATCCGCCCGCCGAACTCTCCGCGTTCGTCGGCCGCTCGGCCGAACTCGCCGCGCTGGATGCGGCGCTCGGCCGGGCCCGGCTGGTGACGGTCACGGGCATGGGCGGGGTCGGCAAGTCCCGGCTGGCGGTGCGGGCGGCGGCCCGCTGGGCGTCCGGCGGCGCGGCGGACGCTGCCGTCCGGGGGCGGGTGGAGCTGGCGGCCGTACGGGATGCGCAGTTCGTGGAGTACGCGGTCGTGGAGGCGCTGGGGCTGACCGATCACACCACCCGCACGCCCCGGCAGGTGCTGCTGGAGCACCTGGCCGGCCGGCCGGTGCTCCTGGTGCTGGACGGGTTCGAGCACCTGGTGGCGGCGTGCGCCGAACTGACGGCGGAGCTGCTGCGCAAGCTGCCTCAGCTGCGGGTGCTCGCCGTGGGCCGGCGTCCGCTGGGCCTGACGGGCGAGCATCTGTTCCCGCTGGCGCCGCTCGGCGAGGAGGAGGCGGTGCTGCTGTTCACGAGCCGGGCCCGGGAGCAGGGGCTCGCGGTGGCCGACGGCGCCGGGGTGCGGGAGCTGTGCCGCCGGCTGGAGGGCATCCCGCTGGCGCTGGAACTGGCGGCGGGACGGCTGCGGACGCTGTCCCCGGAGCAGTTGCTGCAGCGGCTCGACGACCGGTTCCGGCTGCTGACCGGCGGCGGCCGGGACGCCCTGCCCCGGCACCGGACGCTGCGCACGGCGATCGGCTGGAGCCACGAACTGTGCACGCCCGCCGAGCGGTTGCTGTGGGCGCGGCTGTCGGTGTTCGCGCAGACCTTCGACCTGGAGGCGGCCGAGTACGTGTGCAGCGGGGACGGGCTGCCCGCCGAGGACGTCCTGGACGTGCTGTCGGAGCTGCTCTCCCAGTCGGTCGTCACCCGCGAGGAGACCCCGGCCGGCCCTCGCTACCGGATGCTGGACACCGTCCGGGCCTACGGCGCCGCCTGGCTGGAGGCGGCCGGGGACGCCGAGCGGCTGCGCCGCCGGCACCGCGACTGGTATCTGGGGCTCGCCACCCTGTGCGAGCTGGACTGGTTCTCCCCCCGGCAGCGGGAGGTGGCCGCCCGTGTCGAGGCCGAGCTGCCCAATCTGCGGGTCGCGCTGGACTTCTCGGTGACCGAGCCGGAGGAGGCGCATCTCGGGCAGTACCTCGCGGGGTCGCTGTGGTTCTGCTGGGTGGGCTGCGGCCGGCTCGCTGAGGGCCGGCGGTGGCTGGAGCGCAGCGTGGAGCTCCGGTCGCCGTACGCGCAGGCCCGGCTGAAGGCGCTGTGGGTGCTCGGCTACGTGGCGATCCTCCAGGGCGACACGGTGCGGGCGCTGCAGGCGCTGCGGGCCTGCCGGGAGGAGGCGGAGCGGGAGGCCGACGCGACGGCGCTGGCGTACGCGGAGCACCGGACCGGCTGTCTGGCCCTGGTCAGGGACGACATGGCCGGTGCGGAGACGCTGCTGCGGTCGGCGCTGGCCCGCTACCGGGAGATCGGCGAGCTGAACAGCAATGTGCTGATGGGCGAGGTCGAGCTGGCCATGACCCGGGCCTTCCAGGGGGACCTGCCGGGTGCGGTGCGGCTGTGCGAGGACGTGCGCCGGGTGTGCGAGGAGCACGGGGAGCGGTGGGCCCGGTCGTACGCGCTGTACGTGCTGGCGTACGCGGCCTGGCTGGGCGGGGACCCGGCCGGTGCGCGGGAGCTGCTGGCGGACTGCCTGGCGGACGCGCACGCCTTCCGCGACCTTTTGGCCTCGGTGCTGGTGATGGAGCTGCTGGCGCTGGTCACGGTCACCGAGGGCGACGCCGCCGAGGCGGCCGTGCTGCAGGGCGCGGCGAGCCGGCTGTGGCCGTCGGTGGGGCTGCCGCTGTTCGGCTCCGCCCACTACAGCGCCCCGCACGAGCAGTGCGAGGCGGCCGCGCGGAAGGCGCTCGGGGACGCGCGGTACGAGGAGTGCGTGCGGGAGGGGGCCGGGCTGGGCCGGGAGGCGGCGGTGGCCCGGGCCCTGCGCCGCGACCGCGCACGGCCGCCGGGCGCTCCCCCGGTCTGCGCGAGCACGGGCGTCCCGCGGGCGGCGCCGCGCGCACCGGCGCGCCGGGAGGCGGGGGCGCGCTGGGGCGACGGCGAGGCCGGCCGGGACGGCGGCGGGGCGGGGCCGGACGGGGAGGCCGGCTCGCGCGAGGGCGCCGGGAAACGCGAACCCGCCGCCTCGCCCGCCCGGAAGGGCGGGGAGACGGCGGGCTGAGACCTGCGCCGCGGCTGGGGTCAGCGGGCGTAGTACTCGACGACGAGCTGCTCGTCGCAGATCACCGGGATCTCCTTGCGGTTCGGCTCGCGGTCCAGGCGGAACGCCAGGGCCTTGAGGTTCACCTGCAGGTAGCGCGGGGTCTCGCCCTCGGGGGCGAAGCCGCCCTCACGGGCGATCTGGAAGAGCGTCTTGTCCTTGGAGCGGTCGCGGACCTGGACGACGTCGTCCGGGCGGACGCGGAAGGACGGCTTGTCGACCTTCTGGCCGTTGACCTGGATGTGGCCGTGGACGACCATCTGGCGGGCCTGGTAGATCGTGCGGGCGATGCCCGAACGCAGGACCAGCGCGTCGAGGCGGCGCTCCAGCTCGACGATCAGGGCCTCACCGGTCTTGCCCTGGACCTTGGACGCACGCTCGTAGGCGCGCACCAGCTGGCGCTCGGAGATGTCGTACTGAGCGCGCAGGCGCTGCTTCTCCAGCAGACGGACCTTGTAGTCCGAGTTCTGCTTGCGGCCGCGGCCGTGCTCACCCGGCGGGTAGGGGCGGGCCTCGAAGTACTTGACGGCCTTCGGGGTCAGCGCGATGCCGAGGGCACGCGACTTCTTGACCTTGGGGCGGGACTGGTTCGCCACTGTCTCTGTCTCATTTCGTAGTGTCGGCTCGTCAGGATTAGGGAGGTCGCATCCGCAGCCGGGAGAACCCGCCGGGTCCCTGGGGACCTGCCGGGCAGCCGTTTCCCTGGTCTGGGCACATACGTGCAGCACGCGAGTGGCCCACCGACCGTTTCCGGAACTCCGGGTGGTGGTGGGCTGCCCGCGACACCGTTCGACGGTGCGCGACGCTCCTGGAGCCGGTCCGCGCGGGACCGGACTCCGGCTGACGCTCCCGCTCTGACAGCACGGGACTCAGCACTCCGGGCGATTCTACAGGGTGCTCAGGACCGCTTTCGACCGAGGTGTTCGCGGGTCCACTCGACGGCGTCCGCGTAGCGGGCCTCGGCGCCGTGCCGGCTCGGCGTGTAGTACTCGCGGTCCTTCAGCGCGTCCGGGGCGTACTGCTGCCGGGCGATGCCCTCGGGCAGGTCGTGCGGGTACACGTAGCCCTGGGCGTGGCCGAGCGCGGCGGCGCCCTTGTAGTGGCCGTCGCGCAGGTGGGGCGGCACCGGGCCGGCCAGGCCCTTGCGCACGTCCTCCAGGGCGGCGCCGATCGCGGTGGTCGCGGAGTTGGACTTGGGGGCGAGGGCGAGGGCGATGGTGGCGTGGCTGAGGGTGAGCGCGGCCTCCGGGAAGCCGATCATGGCGACGGCCTGGGCGGCGGCCACCGCGATGGGCAGCGCGTGCGGGTCCGCCAGGCCGATGTCCTCGCTCGCGGAGATCATCAGACGGCGGGCGATGAACCGGGGGTCCTCGCCGGCCTCGATCATGCGGGCCAGGTAGTGCAGGGCCGCGTCGACGTCGGAGCCGCGGATGGACTTGATCAGAGCGCTGGCGACGTCGTAGTGCTGGTCGCCGTCGCGGTCGTACTTCACGGCGGCGCGGTCGACGGTCTGCTCCAGCGTCCGCAGGCTGATCTCGCTCTCGCCCTGGTCGAGGGCCGACCCGGCGGCGGCCTCCAGGGCGGTCAGGGCGCGGCGGGCGTCGCCGCCGGCGATCCGCAGCAGGTGCTCCTCGGTGTCCTCGGGGAGGCCGACGGCGCCCTTCAGGCCGCGCTCGTCGGCGAGCGCCCGCCGGAGCAGGCCGCGGATGTCGTCGTCGGTGAGCGGTTCCAGGGTCAGCAGGAGGGAGCGGGACAGCAGCGGGGAGATCACCGAGAAGTACGGGTTCTCCGTGGTGGCCGCGATCAGGGTGACCCAGCGGTTCTCCACGGCCGGCAGCAGGGAGTCCTGCTGGGCCTTGCTGAAGCGGTGGATCTCGTCCAGGAAGAGGACGGTCTCCTTGCCGAAGCCGCCGGTGGCGCGGCGGGCGCCGTCGATGACCGCGCGGACCTCCTTGACGCCCGCGGTGATCGCGGACAGTTCCACGAACCGCTTGTCGGTCGCCTTCGACACCACGTACGCCAGGGTCGTCTTGCCGGTGCCGGGCGGGCCCCACAGGATCACCGAGGACGGTCCGGCCGGTCCGCCGGAGCCCTCGCCGACCAGCCGGCGCAGGGGCGATCCGGGCTTCAGCAGATGCCGCTGGCCGACGACCTCGTCGAGAGTGCGCGGGCGCATGCGCACGGCCAGGGGGCTGCCCGCCGGGTCCTTCTCCTGGCGTTCTTCTGCTGCGGCGGTGAAGAGGTCGGGTTCCACGCTGAAACCCTAGAACACGGCACCGACAGTCCGGCCGGGACCGTCAGCCGGTCCAGAAGTCCCACCAGCGGGTGAGGACCAGCATGCCGATGACGCCGGTGTGCAGGACCGGCAGCACCCAGGTGAACTCCGCGAAGAAGGACTTCAGCGCGCGCGGGGCCGGAAGGAAGCCGTTGCGGACGTTGAACGAGGTCACGTACCAGAACATGGTGAGGGTGGCAACCCAGGCCAGCGAGCACCACAGGCACAGCGCGTTGATCCGGTACAGGGACTGGAACTGCAGCCAGGTGCAGAAGCCGACGCCGAACAGCGTGCCGGAGTTGAAGGTCAGCCAGTACCAGCGCGGGAAGCGGGCGCGGGCCAGCAGGCTCATGCCGACGCAGACGACGATGCCGTAGCAGACGAGGCCCAGCATCGGGTTGGGGAAGCCGAAGGCGGCGGCCTGCTTGCTCTCCATGACGCTGCCGCAGGAGACGACCGGGTTGAGGCTGCAGCCGGGGGTGAAGGACTTCCCGGCGACCTTGGCCTCGAGGATCTTGAACTTGTCGATCGTGATGACCCAGGCGGCCAGCAGTCCGGCCGCGCCGGTGATCACCAGCAGCAGGGCGAGGGCGCGGCTGCCGCCCGCGGCGCGCGGGGCGTCGGCGGCGCGCTCGGGACCGGGGTCCGTGGAGACGTCGTTGACTGTCGTCTTGCTCATCACGCCGATTCCGTCGCTTGAGGGGTGGACCTTCTTCGGGCACGGGTCATTCTGCCGCACGGCCGGGTACGCGTACCGTCCGCTGCGCACAAGGAGATACGCACCGGCGCCGCCGACCGTTCGGATCCGGCCGGTCCCGGGGGGCGGCCCGGCGCACGCGCGCGAACGCGCGGCAGCGCGGGGCCGCCGGGACCGCGCCGCGCTCGCTCGTCTCGCCGCGGACGCGGCCGCGGGCACGTGCGCGGGGAGTGCCTGCGGGGATGGCGTGAAGACGCCGCCCGGCGGGATGAACCGGCGCCCGCGAGGTTGACGGCCGCCCGCGGCACGGCACTTCGGGGCGCGGATGTGCCGCGGGTGCGCGCGCCGGAGCGGCACGGAGGGCGCCGGTGTCCCGCCGGCGCCCTCCGCGTGCCCCGTGCGTCAGCCGAGCCGCGACTCGAGCTCCGCCACGATCTCGTTCACGCCGATCGCCGTCTGCTCGCCGGTCTGCATGTCCTTGAGCTGGACGACGCCCTCGGCGAGGTCGCGCTCGCCGGCGACGATCGCGTACCGGGCGCCCGAGCGGTTGGCGTTCTTCATGGCGCCCTTCAGCCCCTTGCCGCCGTAGGAGAAGTCCGCCGCGATGCCGACCTTGCGCAGTTCGGTGACCTTGGCGAACAGCAGGCGGCGGGCCTCCTCGCCGAGCGGCACCGCGAAGACGCTGGTGGAGGTGGGCAGGTCCAGCCGCACTCCCTCGGCCTGCAGGGCGAGGACCGTGCGGTCGACGCCCAGGGCCCAGCCGACGGACGGCAGCGCGGGGCCGCCGATCATCTCGGACAGGCCGTCGTAGCGCCCGCCGCCGCCCACCGCGGACTGGGAGCCCAGTCCGTCGTGCACGAACTCGAAGGTGGTGCGCGTGTAGTAGTCCAGGCCGCGCACCAGCTTCGGGTCGTCCTCGAAGGCCACGCCCGCCGCCGTGATCAGCTCGCGGACCTCCTCGTGGTACGTCTTGCAGGCGTCGCAGAGGTAGTCGCGGAGCAGCGGGGCGCCGGCGAGCTGCTTCTGGACCGACTCGCGCTTGTCGTCGAGGACGCGCAGCGGGTTGATCTCCGCGCGGCGCAGCGTGTCCTCGTCCAGGTCCAGGCCGCGCAGGAAGTCCTGGAGGGCGGTCCGGTAGACCGGGCGGCACTCCTTGTCGCCCAGCGAGTTCAGCAGGATGCGGAAGTCGCGCAGGCCCAGCGAGCGGTACGCCTGGTCGGCCAGGATGATCAGCTCGGCGTCGAGCGCCGGGTCCTCCGCGCCGATCGCCTCGGCGCCGACCTGGGAGAAGTGCCGGTAGCGGCCCTTCTGGGGGCGCTCGTAGCGGTAGTACGAGCCGGAGTACCAGAGCTTGACCGGGAGGTTGCCCGCCTTGTGCAGGTTGGCCTCCAGGGCCGCGCGGAGCACGGACGCGGTGCCCTCGGGGCGCAGGGCCAGCCTGTCGCCGCCCTTGGTCTCGAAGGCGTACATCTCCTTGGTCACGATGTCGGTGGACTCGCCGACGCCGCGGGCGAACAGTTCGACGTTCTCGAAGCCGGGGGTCTCGATGTAGCCGTAGCCCGAGGTGCGCAGCGGGGCGGCGATCGCCTCCCGGACCGCCAGGTACGTGGCCGAGTCCGGCGGGATCAGGTCGTAGGTTCCCTTGGGGGCCTTGAAGGTGCTCACGGAAGGTCTCTCGTCACATTCCTCGTCGGGGAGCCTCGAAGGCTTCCTGGCCGGCGGCCACCTGCCGCAGGTAGGGGTTGGCGGCGCGTTCCCGGCCGATGGTCGTCTGGGGGCCGTGGCCGGACAGCACCACGGTGGAGTCGTCGAGCGGCAGGCACACGCGGGCCAGCGACTCGAGCATGTCCTCCATGGATCCGCCCGGCAGGTCGGTGCGTCCGATGGAGCCGGCGAACAGCAGATCCCCGGAGAAGAACACCGGCGGGACGTCGGCGGTCCCGGGCATCCGGAAGGTCACCGACCCCTTGGTATGGCCCGGCGCGTGCGCGACGGAGAACTCCAGCCCGGCCAGCTCCAGCGCCGTGCCGTCGGCCAGCTCCCGGACGTCGTCCGGCTCGCCGACGGTCAGCTCGCCCATCAGCGGCATGCCGATGGACCGGCCCAGCGCCTTCTCGGGGTCGCTCATCATGTACCGGTCCTCGGGGTGGATCCAGGCCGGCACGTCGTGCGCCCCGCAGACGGGGACGACCGAGGCCACGTGGTCGATGTGGCCGTGGGTGAGGACGACGGCGACGGGCTTGAGCCGATGCTTCCTCAGTGCCTCCTCGACGCCGTCGGCGGCCTGGTGGCCGGGGTCGATGATCACGCACTCCTCACCGGCGGCGGGGGCGACGAGATAGCAGTTCGTCCCCCAGGCCCCGGCGGGGAACCCGGCAATGAGCACGATCGTCCTTCGTTGTGTCGGTTGCGGGCGGCTTCAGCTGCAGTCAGAGCCTACCGGCGCTGCCGTTTCCTCAGCGAACCCATATACGGTACGGGGCTACACGCAGCGGTCGGCTCACGAGGACGCACACGTACCGCCGACACACGACACGCATGAGGAGAGAACCCGGTGGTCAGCCAGGAGCAGCGGCGGCGTCAGCTCGCCCGGGAGAAGTTCTTGCGGCAGCAGCAGCGGCGCACCGAGGCGCGGCGCAAGGCCCGCCTGCGCAACTCCGTGATCGCGTCGGTACTGGGCGTGGTCGTGATCGGCAGTGTCGCGCTGTACACGACCGGGGCGCTGAAGGACGACGACGACAGGAAGACGAACGCGGGCGCCGAGGTGACGCCGAGCGCCACGCCGACCAGCAAGGCCCCGGACCCGTGCCGGAAGCCGGCACCCGGCTCGGTGAAGAAGCTGAGCTGGAAGAAGGAGCCGGCGATGACGATCGACACGTCGGCGCGGTACACGATGAAGCTCGCGACGACGTGCGGCGACATCGACATCGATCTGAAGGCGTCGGCGGCGCCGCACACGGTGAACTCGTTCGACTTCCTGGCCGGCAAGGGCTACTTCGACCACACGAAGTGCCACCGGCTCACCCCCGAGGGGATCTTCGTGCTGCAGTGCGGCGACCCCAAGGGCACCGGCACGGGCGGGCCGGGCTACACCATCCCGGACGAGAACCTGAAGGACAAGAGCCTCAAGGGCAACACGTACCCGGCGGGCACGGTGGCGATGGCCAACACCGGGCAGAAGCACACCGGCGGCAGCCAGTTCTTCCTCGTCTACAAGGACAGCCCCCTGCCGCCCAGCTACACCCCGTTCGGCACGGTGTCCGAGACGGGCATGAAGGTGCTGAAGAAGATCGCGGCGGCCGGCGCCCAGGCGGCCGACCCGAGCACCGGGAACACCGCTCCGAACGCCACCGTGGTGATCGACAGGGCGACCGTGACGAAGTCCTGACGGAGATGACGGTCGACTGCCCAATTTCGGTCGCGCTGGATGCGGACAGGCCACCTGCCGGTCGCCTATGTTGGCCGTGACGAAACTGTGGACGATGCCCGGGGGCGCTGAGGCCCCCCGCAGGCATCATGTGGAGGAGGCGCTGTGAGCAGCGACCCGTGGGGCCGCGTCGACGAGACGGGGACCGTGTACGTGCGTACGGCCGACGGCGAGAAGGTCGTCGGCTCCTGGGCGGCTGGCTCCCCCGAGGAGGCGCTTGCCTACTTCGAGCGCAAGTACGAGGGCCTGGTTGTCGAGATCGGCCTCCTCGAGAAGCGAGTGCAGACCACCGACCTGTCGGCGAAGGACGCCCACACCGCCATCGGCCACCTGCGCGAGCAGGTGGACGCGCACCACGCGGTCGGTGACCTGGACGCCCTGCGCAAGCGGCTCGACAAGCTGGCGGAGACCGTCGAGGCGCGCCGTGAGGAGCGCAAGGCGCAGCGGGCCAGGCAGTCCGACGAGGCCCGCAAGGCCAAGGAGGCGCTGGTCGCGGAGGCGGAGGAGCTGGCGCAGTCCGACCAGTGGCGGGTGGCCGGTGAGCGGCTGCGGGCGCTGGTGGACACCTGGAAGGGCCTGCCGCGGCTGGACCGCAAGTCCGACGACGAGCTGTGGCACCGCTTCTCGCACGCCCGGTCGGCGTTCTCCAAGCGCCGCAAGGCGCACTTCGCGCAGCTGGACGCGCAGCGCGAGGAGGCCCGCCGGACCAAGGAGCGGCTGGTCGCCGAGGCGGAGGCGCTGTCGGGCTCGACGGACTGGGGTCCGACGGCGGCCCGCTACCGCGAGCTGATGGCGGAGTGGAAGGCCGCGGGCCGCGCCCAGCGCGAGCACGAGGACGACCTGTGGAACCGCTTCCGCGGCGCCCAGGACGTGTTCTTCGCGGCCCGCAGCTCGGTGTTCGCCGAGCGGGACGCGGAGCAGGCGGAGAACCTGAAGCTGAAGGAGGAGCTGGCCGAGGAGGCCGAGAAGCTCCTGCCGATCCAGGACCTGAAGGCCGCCCGGGCCGCCTTCCGCTCGATCAACGAGCGCTGGGAGTCCGTCGGTCACGTCCCGCGGGACGCGCGGCCGAAGGTCGAGGGCCGGATGCACGCCGTCGAGCGGGCGCTCCAGGAGGCCGAGGAGGCCGAGTGGCGCCGCACCAACCCGGAGGCACGCGCGCGTGCCGAGGGTCTGACCGGCCAGCTGCAGGCCGCCGTGGACAAGCTGACGGCGCAGATCGAGCAGGCGCGCGCCCAGGGCAACAACGCGCGGGCCGAGAAGCTGGAGCGTGAGCTGGAGGGCCGCCAGGCGCTCCTGGACCAGGCCCTGAAGGGTCTGCAGGAGTTCGGCGGATGATCCCGCGCTGCTGACGCGGAAGGGCCCTGTACGCGCGTACAGGGCCCTTTCCCGTCGGCCGGCCGGCGTTTCGTGGCCGGCCGGGCGTCATGACCTGCTGCGTCCCGACGTCACGCGGTACACGTCGTACACGCCCTCCACGCCCCGTACGGCCTTCAGGACGTGGCCGAGGTGCTTGGGATCGCCCATCTCGAAGGTGAACCGGGAGGTCGCCACCCGGTCGCGGGAGGTCTGCACGGCCGCGGACAGGATGTTGACGTGCTGGTCGGACAGGACGCGGGTGACGTCCGACAGCAGCCGGGAGCGGTCCAGCGCCTCGACCTGGATGGCGACGAGGAACACCGAGGACTGGGTGGGGGCCCACTCGACGTCGAGGATGCGCTCCGGCTCGCGGGACAGCGAGTCGACGTTGACGCAGTCGCTGCGGTGAACCGATACGCCACTGCCGCGCGTGACGAATCCGATGATCGGGTCGCCGGGCACCGGGGTGCAGCAGCGGGCCAGCTTGACCCACACGTCCTCGACGCCCTTGACGACGACGCCGGGGTCGGCGCTGGTGCGGCGCTTGCGGCCGCGTCCGCGGGTCGGCGGGACCGTCTCGTCGATCTCCTCGGTGGCGGCCTCCTCCCCGCCGAGCGCCTGGACGAGCTTCTGGACGATGTTCTGCGCGGAGACGTGGCCCTCGCCGATCGCCGCGTAGAGCGCGGAGATGTCCGAGTAGCGCATCTCGTGCGCGAGCGTGACGAGGGAGTCGCCGGTCAGGATGCGCTGGATCGGCAGGTTCTGCTTGCGCATCGCCCGCACGATGGCGTCCTTGCCCTGCTCGATCGCCTCGTCGCGGCGCTCCTTGGAGAACCAGGCCCGGATCTTGTTGCGGGCCCGGGGCGACTTGACGAAGCCGAGCCAGTCGCGGGACGGGCCGGCGCCGGGCGCCTTGGAGGTGAAGACCTCCACCAGGTCGCCGTTGTCCAGGGTGGACTCGAGCGGTACGAGGCGGCCGTTGACCCGCGCTCCTATGGTGCGGTGGCCGACCTCGGTGTGGACGGCGTACGCGAAGTCCACCGGGGTCGCGCCGGCCGGGAGCGCGATGACGTCGCCCTTGGGCGTGAAGACGAAGACCTCGTTGCGGGACAGGTCGAAGCGCAGGGACTCGAGGAACTCGCTGGGGTCCTCGGTCTCCTTCTGCCAGTCCAGCAGTTGCCTGAGCCACGCCATGTCGTTGATGGCGTCCTTGTCCTTGCCGGACGCCTTCGGCACGTCGGTGCGGACCTTGGAGGCGCCGGCGACGGCCTCCTGCTTGTACTTCCAGTGCGCGGCGATGCCGTACTCGGCGCGGCGGTGCATGTCGAACGTGCGGATCTGGAGTTCGACCGGCTTGCCGTTGGGCCCGATGACCGTCGTGTGCAGCGACTGGTACATGTTGAACTTGGGCATCGCGATGTAGTCCTTGAACCGGCCGGGGACCGGGTTCCACCGCGCGTGCACGGTGCCGAGGGCGGCGTAGCAGTCGCGCACGGTGTCGACGAGGACGCGGATGCCCACCAGGTCGTAGATCTCCGCGAAGTCACGGCCGCGGACGATCATCTTCTGGTAGACGCTGTAGTAGTGCTTCGGACGGCCGGTGACGGTCGCCTTGATGCGGGCGGCGCGCAGGTCGGCCTGGACCTCGTCGGTCACTATGGCCAGGTACTCGTCCCGTTTCGGCGCCCGCTCGGCCACCAGCCGGACGATCTCGTCGTACATCTTGGGGTAGAGGATCGCGAACGCGAGGTCCTCCAGCTCCCACTTGATGGTGTTCATGCCGAGCCGGTGGGCGAGCGGCGCGTAGATCTCCAGCGTCTCGCGCGCCTTCTTCTCCTGCTTCTCGCGCTTGAGGTAGCGCATGGTGCGCATGTTGTGCAGCCGGTCGGCGAGCTTGATGACCAGGACGCGCGGGTCCTTGGCCATGGCGACGACCATCTTGCGCACGGTCTCGGCCTGCGCGGCCTCGCCGAACTTGACCTTGTCCAGCTTGGTGACGCCGTCGACGAGCAGGGCGACGGTGTCGCCGAAGTCGCGGCGCAGCTGGTCGAGGCCGTACTCGGTGTCCTCGACGGTATCGTGCAGCAGGCCGGCCATCAGCGTGGCCGGATCCATGCCCAGCTCGGCCAGGATGGTGGTGACGGCGAGCGGGTGCGTGATGTACGGGTCGCCGCTCTTGCGCTTCTGGCCGCGGTGCCAGCGCTCGGCGACCTGGTAGGCGCGCTCGATCTGGCGGAGCGTGGAGTTCTCGATCTTGGGGTCGTTGCTGCGCACTATCCGCAGCAGCGGCTCCAGGACCGGGTTGTACGGGTTGGCGCGCTGGACGCCGAGCCGGGCGAGACGGGCGCGGACGCGGTTGGACGAGCCGGTGCGGGCCGGGGGCGCCGCGGGCTGGCGCACGACGGGCGGCTGCGCCGGTCGCTCGGGCGACGGGGACGCCCCCGTCCGGGCGGAGCCGGCGGCGGGGGACGGCTTGGGACGGGAGGCCTCGGCGCTCTTCTCGACGGGCGCGGACTGGGCGTGCTCGCCCGCCCCGCGGGTGTCGTTCTTCACCTGGGCGGTGTGCGGCGCGGGTTTCGCCGCGGACCCCGAGGCGGACTCGGGCTTGGCGGCGGTCAGTGGCTGGGCCTCGTCTGGCAAGAGGACTCCTCGTGCGCGATCCGGGTCCCCCGGTCAGGCTCCGGAAACCCCATGGTAGCCATCCTGCGCCCGGTCATCGCCCCCAGGCGGCTGTGAGGACCGTCCACCCGCGCCACGCACCGGACTCCCGCGGGATTCCGGCCGGCGTCCGCGACGCGTTGCGCGGACGCCGGTGGCCGCCCGCACACCGCGACGGCCGCCGCGGGGCGGGTGCCCCGGGGCGGCCGTCGGCGTGCGGGCCGGTCAGACGCTGAGCAGCGCCTCCACCGGCGCCCCGCGCAGGGCGGGCTCCAGGCGGGCGCGGCCGCCGAGGAAGCCCAGCTCCATCAGCACGGCGATCCCGGAGACCTCGGCGCCGGCGCGGTGGATGAGCTGGACGGCGGCCTCGGCGGTGCCGCCGGTGGCCAGGACGTCGTCCACGATGAGCACGCGGTCGCCGGCGGCCAGGTCCTCGGCGTGCACCTCGATCTCCGCCGAGCCGTACTCCAGGTCGTAGGCCTGGCGCAGGGTGGCTCCCGGCAGCTTGCCCGCCTTGCGGACGGGGATGAAGCCGAGGCCGGCGCGGACGGCGACGGGGGCGGCGAGGATGAAGCCCCGCGCCTCCAGGCCGACGACCTTGGTGGCGCCGGTGCCGGCGGCGATCTCGGCGAGGGCGTCGGTGAGCGCCGTGAAGGCCGCCGGGTCGGCCAGGAGCGGGGTGATGTCCTTGAACATCACCCCGGGCTCCGGGTAGTCGGCGACGTCACGGATGCGGCTGAGCAGCAGCTCCTGGATCCCGGTCATCGGCGCTTCCCCGAGGTCCGGCCGCGGCCCCGGCCGCGGGTCGCGGCCTGGCCCCGCGGTCCCACCACCGCGGGCGCGGCGTCGTCGGCGTCGTGCCCGGCGACGGGACGGGACTCCACCGGGTCCTCGTCGGCGGCGGCCTGGGCGCGCTTGGCCAGCACCCGCTTGGTGAGGGCCTTCATCGCCGGCTCGCGCTCCTTGAGGTCGGCGACGAGCGGCGTGGCGATGAAGATCGAGGAGTAGGCGCCGGCCGCGAGGCCGACGAACAGCGACAGCGAGATGTCGTTGAGGGTGCCCGCGCCGAGGAAGCCGCCGCCGATGAACAGCAGACCGGCGACCGGCAGCAGGGCGACGACGGTGGTGTTGATCGAGCGGACCAGGGTGCCGTTGATGGACCGGTTGGCGATCTCGCTGTAGGTCCAGCGGGTCTGCCGGGTGATGTCCTTCGTCTGCTCCTTGAGGCTGTCGAAGACGACGACCGTGTCGTAGAGCGAGTAACCGAGGATGGTCAGCAGACCGATGACGGTGCCGGGCGTGACCTCGAAGCCGACCAGGGCGTAGATGCCGGTCGTGATGGTGATGTCGTGGATCAGCGCGACGAGCGCCGCGAGGGCCATGCGCCACTCGAAGGCGATCGCCAGGTAGATCACGACGAGCACCATGAAGATCGCCAGGCCCTCCCAGGCCTTGTTGGCGATCTGCTCGCCCCAGCTCGGGCCGACCAGGTCGGCGGCGAGCCGCTCGGGGTCGAGGTCCAGATCCTTGGCCAGCTCCTGCTTGATCCGGTCGGACTGGTCGGTGTCGATGCCGGCGATCTGGATGCGCAGGCTGCCGTTGCCGAGCTTCTGCACGATCGCCTCGTGGCCGGAGGACCGCTGGGCGTACTCCTCCGCCTGGGCCACCGACGTGCTCATCTTCGTCGGCGTGGTGAAGACGGCGCCGCCCTGGAACTCGATGCCCATGTTCAGGCCGCGCACCGCCAGGCCGACGATGGCCGTGATGGTGATCAGGATGGAGACGCCGTACCAGATCTTGCGCTTGCCGACGAAGTCGTAGGAGATCTCGCCGCGGTGCAGTCGAGCGCCGAGGTTGCCGAGTTTCGACATCGCTCACGCCTCCTTCGGGTCGGCAGGGCCGGCGAGGGGACCGGCGGGACGGCGGGTGCGGCGCAGCGGCGGCTTGGCACCCAGGCTCTTCGGGTCGAGTCCGGACCACTTGTGGCCGTCGGCGAAGAACGCGCGGCGGGCCAGGAGCGTCATCAGCGGCTTGGTGAACAGGAAGACGACGACCACGTCGAGCAGGGTGGTCAGGCCGAGCGTGAAGGCGAAGCCCTGCACCTTGCCGACGGTGACGATGAACAGCACGGCGGCGGCGAGGAACGACACGAAGTCCGAGACCAGGATGGTGCGCCGGGCGCGGGGCCAGGCCCGCTCGACGGCGGGGCGCAGGGTGCGGCCCTCGCGGATCTCGTCGCGGATGCGTTCGAAGTACACGATGAAGGAGTCCGCGGTGATGCCGATGGCCACGATGGCACCGCAGACGGCCGGGAGGTTCAGCGCGAAGCCGATGGCCGGGCCGAGCAGCGACATGATGACGTAGGTGAGGACCGCGGAGACCACCAGGGACGCCATGGCCACCAGCGACAGGCCGCGGTAGTAGATCACCAGGTACAGCACCACGAGGGCGAGACCGATGGCGCCGGCCAGCAGACCGGCGTGCAGCTGCTCACCGCCGAGCGCGGCGGTGACGGTGGTGACGGACTCCTCCCGGAAGGAGAGCGGCAGGGCGCCGTACGACAGCATGTTGGCCAGGCTCTGCGCCTCGTCCTGCTTGAAGCTGCCGGAGATCTCCGCCTGGCCGCCGGTGATGGCGGTCTGCACGTACGGGCTGGAGACGACCTCGCCGTCCAGGACGATGCCGAACTCGTTCTGCGGGGGCTGGTTCTTGGCCAGCGTGCCGGTGATGTCCGCGAACTTCTTGGCGCCCTTGCCGGTGAAGGTCATCTGGACCTGCCAGCCGGAGGCGCCCTGGGTGTCGAAGACGGCCTGGGCCTTCTTCACCTCGGTGCCGTCCACGGCGGCCGGGCCGAGCAGGTACTTGTACCAGGCCCCGTCGATCTCGCCGCAGGCCACGGTGGTCTCGCCGGGCTTGGCGTTCTTGCCGGCCTCGGCGCGGTCGGTCGGCTTGGTGCAGTCCAGGGCGGCGTATCGGGCCTGGAGCTTGGCGTCGGCGCCGGACCCGCTGCCGGCGGAGGCGGAGGGGGTGGCCGACGGCTTGCCGCTGCCGGAGGCGGAGCCGCTCGGCGAGGGGGTGGCGTCGGCCTTCAGCCCGTCGGTGACGGCGCGGCCCTGGGAGGTGGCCGTGGCCGTGGGCGACCCGGAGCCGGACGAGGACGCCTTCTGCTTCGACGAGGCGCTCGCGGAGGGGCTCGCGCCCGGCTTCGGCGAGGAGCTGCCGCCGGTGGACGCGCTCGGCGACGGGCTCTTCGCGGCGGCGCCGCTCGGCTCGCTGGCGAGGACCGGGCGGAAGTACAGCTTGGCGGTGGTGCCGACCTGCTCCTGGGCCTCCTTGGAGTTGGTGCCCTTGGGGATGTTGACGATGATGTTGTCGGTCCCCTGGGTCTGCACCTCCGCCTCGGAGACGCCCAGGCCGTTGACACGGCGGTTCATGATGTCGACCGCGGTGTCCATGTTGGCCTTGTTGATCGCGGACCCCTGGTCGGCCTTCGCCTTGAGCGTGATGCTCGTACCGCCGGCGAGGTCGATGCCGAGACGCGGAGTGGTGTGCCCTGAGGCGAACATCCCTCCGGTCAGCGCCACGATGGCGATCAGGATGAGGGCCAGCGAGCGCCCCGGCTTGCTCGGGGCGCTCGCGCTTCGGCCCCTCTTAGGTGCTGCCACCTTCTCGTACTCCCTCTCGGGCCGCCCCGCGCCCGGTCGGCGCGGTCGGCCATGACATGGTGTCGGGATCCCGTGCGAAACGGACGCGCCCGGGGTGCGCGGGGCGGTCCTGGTGGCGCCGCCGCGCGCGTCCCGGGGCGTGACTACTTCGCGTCGGAGTCGCCGTCGGTCTTCTTCGGCTCGTCGTCCGCCCTGGCCTCGGCCGCGTCGGCCCGGTCCTCGGCGGCCCGGATCGCGTCCGCGCCGCGCTCGGCCGCGTCCTTCTTACCGAGGTCGATCCTGTCGTCGATCTTGTCGTCGGAGGCGGCGGCAGCGGCGGGGGTCCCGTCGGTCTCGGTCTCGGTCTCGGTGAGGGAGGACGCGTCGTCCGGGACGACGTCGGCGTCGGACTTCAGGTCGTGCTCGATGCCGTGGACGATGCGGTTGTACTCGTCGTCGGTGAGGACGGCGCCGATGGCGTTCTTCGCGAAGAGGAGCTCCACGCCCGGTCCGGCGTCGAGGAGGACCGTGTCCTCGTTGACCTCCTTGACCGTCGCGTACATGCCCCCGATCGTGCGGACGCCGGAGCCGGGCTGCATCTGGTTCCGCATCTCGGCGGCCTGCTGCTGCTTCTTCTTGGCCGAGCGCGTCATCAGGAACATGGCCGCGATGAGCACGATGAAGGGGAGGAGGGTATAGGCATTCACGGGACGGGGTTTCCTTCGCGCGACCGCGACGGAGAGCGGCCTTGTGTAATGGGGGTGTTGGTCGGCGCCGCCCGCGAAGGCGGCATCGGCGGAGTCTAAGCGAGTCCGCGCGCATGGAACAACGCTCAGCATGGCACCTGGGTTCCTGCTCCGGCCAATGCCCTGGCCGTCGCGCCGCCATCACGCCCCGAACAGGTCCTGTTGTCCGGTTCCCGCGGCGCCTCCGGGAACCGAAGGGGGCGGGGTGAGACCGAGGTGCGCCCAGGCGGCGGGGGTGGCGACCCGGCCGCGCGGAGTGCGGGCGAGCAGGCCCTCCCGGACCAGGAAGGGCTCCGCGACCTCCTCCACGGTCTCCCGCTCCTCCCCCACCGCGACGGCGAGGGTGGACAGACCGACCGGGCCGCCGCCGAACAGCTTGAGCAGGGCCTGGAGCACGGCGCGGTCGAGCCGGTCGAGGCCGCGGGCGTCGACCTCGTACACGGCGAGGGCGGCCGCGGCGATCTCGCGGGTGATCACGCCGTCGGCCTTGACCTGCGCGTAGTCGCGGACGCGGCGCAGCAGGCGGTTGGCGATGCGGGGCGTGCCGCGGGAGCGGCCCGCGATCTCGGCGGCGCCGTCCGGCTCGATCTCGACGTCCAGCAGGTGCGCCGAGCGGTGCACCACGCGCTGCAGTTCGTGCGGCCCGTAGAACTCCATGTGCGCGGTGAAGCCGAAGCGGTCGCGCAGCGGGGGCGGCAGCAGGCCCGCGCGGGTGGTGGCGCCGACCAGGGTGAAGGGGGGCAGCTCCAGGGGGATCGCGGTGGCGCCGGGGCCCTTGCCGACGATGACGTCGACGCGGAAGTCCTCCATCGCCATGTACAGCATCTCCTCGGCGGGCCGGGACATGCGGTGGATCTCGTCCAGGAAGAGGACCTCGCCCTCCTGGAGGGAGGAGAGGATCGCGGCGAGGTCGCCGGCGTGCTGGATGGCGGGGCCGGAGGTGATGCGGATGGGCGCGCCCATCTCGGCTGCGATGATCATGGACAGGGTCGTCTTGCCGAGGCCGGGCGCCCCGGACAGCAGCACGTGGTCGGCGGTGGCGCCGCGCGCGCGGGCGGCGCGGAGCACCAGGTCGAGCTGTTCGCGGACCTTCTCCTGCCCGATGAACTCACCGAGGTCCTTGGGGCGCAGGGCGGCCTCGACGGCCTGGTCCTCGCGGTCGGCGACGGAGTCCACCAGCCGTTCCGCGGCGGGCCCGCCCAGCCGGTCGGAGGCGGGGGTGCCGGTCGTGTCGTCCCAGTTCATGTGTCTGCCTTACGACTGTCCCGCCTCAGCGGGCTCGGTTCAGGGTCTGCAGGGCGGCTTTCAGCAGCGAGCCGATCTGCGGGGCGCCGCCGGCCGCCTCGGCCTGCGGCGCCACGGCGGCGACCGCCTCGTCGGCCTCGCGGGCGGCGTAGCCGAGACCGATCAGGGCCGCGTGCAGCTGGTCGCGCCAGCCCTGGGCGGCCGGGGCGCCGGCCGCGGGAGCGCCGGCGGGCTCGCCGAGCCGGTCCTTCAGTTCCAGCAGCAGTTTCTGGGCGCCCTTCCTGCCGATGCCGGGGACGGCCGTGAGGGCCTTCTCGTCACCGGTGGCGACCGCGCGGCGCAGCGCGTCGGGGGTGTGCACGGCGAGCATGGCCTGCGCGAGCCGCGGGCCGACGCCGCTGGCGGTCTGCAGCAGCTGGAAGACCTGGCGCTCGTCGTCGTCGGCGAAGCCGTACAGGGTCAGGGAGTCCTCACGGACGACGAGGGAGGTGTGCAGCGTGGCCGGGCGGCCGACGCGCAGTGTCGACAGCGTGTTCGGCGTGCACTGGACGGCCATGCCGACGCCGCCGACCTCGACGACCGCGGCGTCCGGGGCGAGAGCGGCGACCGTGCCGCTGACGAAGGCGATCATGCCCTACGGCCTTTCGTTGCGTGTGCGGTGTGCAGGGCGACGGCCTGCTGGAGCCGGTTCTGGGCGGGGGCGCGCCAGATGTGGCAGATGGCGAGCGCGAGGGCGTCGGCCGCGTCGGCGGGGCGGGGCGGCGCCGACAGCCGGAGCAGCCGGGTGACCATCGCGCCGACCTGCGCCTTGTCCGCGCGGCCGCTGCCGGTGACGGCGGCCTTGACCTCGCTGGGGGTGTGCAGGGCGACGGGAATGCCGCGGCGGGCGGCGCACAGCATCGCGACGGCGCTGGCCTGGGCGGTGCCCATCACGGTGCGGACGTTGTGCTGGCTGAAGACGCGCTCGACGGCGACGAACTCGGGCCGGTGCTCGTCCAGCCACTGCTCGATGCCCTGCTCGACGCCGAGCAGGCGGTGGCCGAGTTCGGCGTCCGCGGGCGTCCGCACGACCCCGACGCCGAGCATGGTGAGCGGGCGCCCCGCGACCCCCTCGACGACGCCGACACCGCACCGGGTCAGCCCGGGGTCCACCCCCAGTACGCGCACGCGTGCCCTCCCCTTCCGACGGACTGTTCGTGCAGGCTATCGGGTGCCACCGACAACGCCTCGCACCGTCGCCCGGCACAGCGACGGGCCGGCGGGTCGTCCCGCCGGCCCGTGGGGGCACGCCGCGTGTGCTACGCGTCCACCTTCGCCATGACCTCGTCGCTCACGTCGAAGTTCGCGAAGACGTTCTGCACGTCGTCGCTGTCCTCGAGCGCGTCGATGAGCTTGAAGATCTTCTTCGCGCCCTCTTCGTCCAGCTCGACCTGCATGGTCGGGACGAAGTTGGCCTCGGCGGACTCGTAGTCGATGCCGGCTTCCTGCAGGGCGGTGCGCACCGCGACCAGGTCGCCCGGCTCGCTGATCACCTCGTAGTTCTCGCCGAGGTCGTTGACCTCCTCCGCGCCCGCGTCCAGGACGGCGCCGAGCACGTCGTCCTCGGTGAGCTCGCCCTTGGGGACGATGACGACGCCCTTGCGGTTGAACAGGTACGACACGGAGCCGGGGTCGGCCATGGACCCGCCGTTGCGGGTCATGGCGACGCGGACCTCGGACGCGGCGCGGTTGCGGTTGTCGGTGAGGCACTCGATGAGCACGGCGACGCCGTTCGGTCCGTAGCCCTCGTACATGATCGTCTCGTAGTCGGCGCCGCCGGCCTCCAGGCCCGCGCCGCGCTTGACCGCGGAGTCGATGTTCTTGTTCGGGACCGAGCTCTTCTTCGCCTTCTGGATGGCGTCGTACAGCGTCGGGTTGCCGTCGGGGTCGGCGCCGCCCATGCGGGCCGCGACCTCGATGTTCTTGATCAGCTTCGCGAAGAGCTTGCCGCGCTTGGCGTCGATGACGGCCTTCTTGTGCTTCGTCGTGGCCCATTTAGAGTGGCCGGACATCTGCCTGTCTCCTTCGCGTAACCCATCCCTGTACGAACGCCGAGAATCCTACAAGGACTCCCCTGTCACTCAGGTGACCGGTGCGCGCGCACCATGTCCACGAACAGGGAGTGCACACGGTGGTCGCCGGTCAGCTCCGGGTGGAACGACGTGGCGAGCGCGTTGCCCTGGCGGACGGCGACGATGTGTCCGTCGTGCCGGGCGAGCACCTCGGCCGCGGCGCCCACGGACTCCACCCAGGGGGCGCGGATGAAGACGCCCTCCACCGGATCGCCCGCGATGCCCGCGACGTCGACCGCGGCCTCGAACGACTCGTTCTGCCGGCCGAAGGCGTTGCGGCGCACGATCATGTCGATGCCGCCGACGGTCTCCTGGCCCGAGCGCGGGTCGAGGATCTTCTCGGCGAGCATGATCATGCCGGCGCAGGTGCCGTAGACCGGCATGCCGTCGCGCACGCGTGCGCGCAGGGGTTCCATCACTCCGAAGAGGAGGGCCAGTTTGGAGATGGTGGTGGACTCGCCGCCGGGGAGGACCAGGCCGTCGACCTCGGCGAGCTCCTCGGGGCGCCGCACCGGCCTGGCCACGGCGTCGGCCGCGGCCAGGGCGATGAGGTGCTCCCGCACGTCGCCCTGGAGCGCCAGGACGCCGATGACAGGGGCTTCGCTGCTCATGCGGTGATCACCAGCCGCGGTTGGCGTAGCGCTCGGACTCGGGGAGGATGTCGCAGTTGATGCCGACCATGGCCTCGCCGAGGTTGCGGGACGCGTCCGCGATGATCTTCGGGTCGTCGTAGAACGTGGTGGCCTTCACGATGGCCGCGGCCCGCTTGGCCGGGTCGCCGGACTTGAAGATGCCGGAGCCGACGAACACGCCCTCGGCGCCGAGCTGGCGCATCAGGGCCGCGTCGGCCGGGGTGGCGACGCCGCCGGCGGAGAAGAGGACCACCGGGAGCTTGCCCAGCTCGGCGACCTCCTTGACCAGCTCGTACGGGGCGCGCAGCTCCTTGGCGGCGGCGTACAGCTCGTGGTTGTCCAGGCCGCGCAGGCGGGCGATGTCGTTCTTGATCTGGCGCAGGTGGCGGACCGCCTCGACGACGTTGCCGGTGCCGGCCTCGCCCTTGGAGCGGATCATCGCGGCGCCCTCGGCGATGCGGCGCAGGGCCTCGCCCAGGTTGGTGGCGCCGCACACGAACGGGGTGGTGAAGGCCCACTTGTCGGAGTGGTTCACCTCGTCGGCCGGGGTGAGGACCTCGGACTCGTCGATGTAGTCGACGCCGAGCGACTGCAGGACCTGGGCCTCGACGAAGTGGCCGATGCGGGACTTGGCCATGACCGGGATGGAGACCGCGTCGATGATGCCCTCGATCATGTCCGGGTCGGACATACGGGCCACGCCGCCGTCCTTGCGGATGTCGGCCGGGACCCGCTCGAGGGCCATGACGGCGACGGCGCCCGCGTCCTCGGCGATCTTCGCCTGCTCCGGCGTGACGACGTCCATGATCACGCCGCCCTTGAGCTGCTCGGCCATACCGCGCTTCACGCGGGCGGTGCCGGTCTCGGGAGCCTGGTTCTCGATGGTGGACACGGGTGACCTCACTGAAGGGAAAGAGGGGTTGTGCACCGACGAGGAAACGCGAACGGACCAGGCCACAGCAAGGGCCAATGGCAAGCCGGTGGATCCTTTTCCGGCCGCGGAAGGGCCCGGGGGGGTCAGGAGACCCGTTCCACCAGGGCCGCGGGCGGCTCGTCGTCCATCTCGAAGGCCAGCGGGAACGGCGCGTGCCCGGCCAGCCGGAACCAGCGGACCTTGCGGTGCTCGCGCAGCCGGCGCGCGGCCCCCACGGTGTCGTTGTGGAAGCGGCGGGCCATCGGCACCCGGCGCACGGCCTCGGCCAGCTCACGGGCCGCTTCCTCGCCGCCCGGCGCCTCCCGCACAGCCTCCACCTGGGCCGGCTCCCCGAAGACCGCCCGCAGTGCCTGGCTCAGCTCGCTCTCGGCGACCTCCCGGTGGTCCTCCTCGGCCTGCCGGGCGGCGTGCGCGGCCTCGTACAGCACGATCGAGGCGGCCGGGTCCAGCACGCCCGAGGTCGCCAGTTCCTGGGCCACGGAGGCCCGCCGCAGCAGCTGGGCGTCGAGCGCGGCGCGGGCGGCGTCCATCCGCACGTGCAGCCGGTCCAGCCGCCCGGCCGTCCAGCTCAGGTACACGCCGGTCGCGACGAGTGCGACGAGGATCCAGATGAGGGTTGCGGTCACGCCGGAAGGCTATCGGTGCCGCCACGGACCCTCCGCGGCAGTCCCGCCCCGGCCCGGCGCTCCGGCCTCCGGTCCCGGCCCCCCGGCCGCCCGGACCCGCGGGGGCCGGTCCGGGGTCTCGTGCCGGGCCCTGACCCACCGGACCACCCCTGGAAGGCCCAGGAGCGCCCCTTGGGCCCCGGACCCGCGGGAGGGCCCCCGGACCGGCCCCCGGCAGGCTGAACCAGAGAGGCCACGGACCGGCCACCGGCAGGCCCGGACCAGAGAGGCCACAGACCCGCCCCCGGCAGGCCCGGACCAGAGAGGCCCGGACCAGGGAGGCCACAGACCGGCCCGGGGAGGCCCGGACCACCCGCGGCGGCCCCCGGCCCCGCCGCCCCGCGGGGCCGGCCGCCGCCGCGTCCGCGGCCCCGCGTCAGTCGCGGGCCAGGCCGAAGCGGGCCCGCAGGCCCGTGGCCCTCTCGTCCGCGCCGACCGCAGCCGCGCCCGCCGTCACCGTCTCGTAGACGGACAGGATGTCCGCGCCGACCGTGGACCAGTCGAACCGCCGCACATGGGCGCTGCCGCGGGCGCGCAGCTCGGCCCGGCGCGCCGGGTCCTCCAGCAGGCGCACGGCCGCCTCGGCCAGCGCGTCCGCGTCCTCGTTGGCGAAGACCTCGCCGGCGGCCCCCTTGTCGAGGACCTGCACGAAGGCGTCCAGGTCGGAGGCGAGGACGGGGGCGCCCGCGGACATCGCCTCGACGAGGATGATGCCGAAGCTCTCCCCGCCGGTGTTGGGCGCGACGTACAGGTCGACGCTGCGCAGCAGGCGGGCCTTGTCCTCGTCGCTGATCATGCCGAGGAACTCCACGCGGGGGCGCAGCTCCCTCGGCAGCTCCTCCACCGCGGCCTTCTCGTCGCCTCGGCCCGCGACCAGCAACCGCGTCGCCGGCCGGGCCGCCAGTATCTTCGGCAGGGCCCTGATCAGCACGGGCAGGCCCTTGCGGGGCTCGTCGATCCGGCCGATGAAGCCGATGGTGTCGCCCTGCCACTCCGGTCTCGGCTCGGCCTTCGCGAAGAAGTCCACGTCGACGCCGTTGGGGATGACGACCGCGTCCCCGCCCAGGTGCTCGACCAGCGTCCGGCGGGCGTACTCGCTCACGGCGATCCGCGCGCTGATCTTCTCCAGGGCTGCCTGCAGGATCGCGTACGCGGCGATCATCGCGCGCGAGCGCGGGTTGGAGGTGTGGAAGGTGGCCACGATCGGGCCGGACGCCGCCCAGCAGGTCAGCAGGCCCAGCGAGGGCGAGGCCGGCTCGTGGATGTGGACGACGTCGAAGGCGCCCTCGTGCAGCCAGCGCCGCACCCGCGCGGCCGACAGGAACCCGAAGTTCAGCCGGGCCACGGAGCCGTTGTACGGCACCGGCACCGCGCGGCCGGCCGGGACGACGTACGGCGGCAGCGGGGTGTCGTCGTCGGCCGGGGCGAGGACGGACACCTCGTGGCCGAGCCGGATGAAGTACTCGGCGAGGTCGCGGATGTGGAACTGGACGCCACCCGGCACGTCCCAGGAGTAGGGGCAGACGATGCCGATTCTCACGCGGGTCCCTTCGCGGGGTCGAGGTCGGCGAGCCACAGGCGCTGCAGCATGTGCCAGTCCTGCGGGTGCTCGGCGATTCCGCCGGCGAAGGCATCGGCCAGCGCCTGGGTCATGACGGACGTCTTCTCGGCGCGCGTGCCCGACGCCGGTACCTCGACCGGGGGATGCACGCGGCCCCGCATGACGGGCGAGTCGTCGTACCAGAGGGTGACGGGCAGCAGCAGCGCGCCCGTGTGCTGGGCGAGCAGCGCCGGTCCCGCGGGCATGCGGGCCGCCTCGCCGAAGAACTGGACCTCGACGCCGGAGGCGGACAGGTCGCGGTCGGCGACCAGGCAGACCAGGCCGCCGTCGCGCAGCCTGCGGGCCAGGGTGCCGAAGGCGGAGCCGCCGCTGTGCGGCAGGACCTCCATGCCGAGTCCCTCGCGGTAGGCGACGAACCGGTCGTAGAGCGTCTCGGGCTTCAGCCGCTCGGCGACCGTCGTGAACGGCGTCTTCAGCGCGGTGGTGACCCAGGCGCCCGCCAGGTCCCAGTTGGCCAGGTGGGGCAGGGCGAGGACCACGCCCCGGCCCGCGGCCAGGCCGTCGGTCAGGTGGTGTATGTCCTGGGGCTCGAAGCCCGACCGCACGCGTTCGGCGCTCCAGGCCGGCAGCCGGAAGGACTCCATCCAGTAGCGCAGGTAGGAGCGCATGCCCGCGCGGGAGAGTTCGGCGAGCCGCTCGGGGCCGGCGCCGGGCACCACGCGCGCGTAGTTGGCCTCCAGGCGCCGCACGCCCTTGCCGCGCTGTTTCCAGGCGAGGTCGGCGATGGTGCGGCCGAGGCGCGCGGCGGCGGGTTCGGGGAGTTTCCTGACGGTGCTCCAGCCGAGGCCGTACAGGGCGTCGGTGAGCCGGTCGGCGGTGCTCACTTCGCCGCCTCGCTCCCCCGGGCCGTGTTCTCCCGGTCCGCGGCCGCCTCGGCCTCGGCGGACTCGCGGCGGACGGTGACGACCCGCTGGATCAGCGTGACGAGACTGCCGACGGCCACGATCCACAGGGCGGCCGGCAGGAGCCACTGGATGCCCGGCACACCGAACGTGTGCAGGCCCGCGAGTCCGGCCGCGACCAGCGAGACCACCAGCCGCTCGGCGCGCTCGACGAGCCCGTTGACGGCCACCGGCAGGCCGATCGACTCGCCGCGCGCCTTGGTGTACGACACCACCTGGCCGCTGGCCAGGCAGAAGATCGACACCGCGCACAGCACGTCGTCGTTCCCGTGGCCCGCGTACCAGAGCGCGAAGCCGCCGAAGATCGCGCCGTCGGCGACCCGGTCCAGCGTGGAGTCCAGGAAGGCGCCCCAGCGGCTGGAGCGGCCGAGCTGCCGGGCCATGTTGCCGTCGACCAGGTCGGAGAAGACGAACAGGGTGATCACGACCGTGCCCCAGAAGAACGCGCCCCGGGGGTAGAAGACCAGCGCACCCGCGACCACACCGGCGGTGCCCAGGAGCGTGACCGTGTCGGGGCTCACGCCCCGGCGGATGAGAAACGCGGCGAACGGCGTGAGGACACGCGTGAAGAATGCACGCGCGTACTTGTTCAGCATGGCCTTCCCGACGGTCGGTGTCGCCGCGGCCCCTGGTGGCCGTCGGCTGGCCCATCGTAGCCACGCGCGCAGGTGCGTGACCGGCGGGCACCCGCAGCCGCGCCGGGAAGCGGCGCACGCCGCCGCGCGCGGGGCGCGTGTGACGCGATCGGTGTCCCGTACGCACCCTTCGTGGCCGTTCGTATGGACGCGGCGTGACGGGAGTGGAAAGCTCGAAGGACCGCGGGCGTCGCCGGAGCCGCCAAGCCGGGGGTCCCCCTGCGCGGCAGGGTCCCGCGTGTCCGCGCCCACAGTGACCTCACCGTGCACGGGAGGCAGGACCATGGGCGACAAGGCACAGGCACACCACCCCGGGGCCGCCGGCAGGGCTCTGGCGGCCGACCGGCCCGCGTCCGTACGGAACGTGGTGCTGGTCGGCCACTCCGGTTCGGGGAAGACGACCCTGGTGGAGGCCCTCGCGCTGACCGCGGGGGCGGTGAACCGGGCGGGCCGCGTGGAGGACGGCGGCACCGTCTCCGACTACGACGACATCGAGCACCGCCAGCAGCGCTCGGTCCAGCTCTCCCTGGTGCCGGTGGAGTGGAACGGCATCAAGGTCAACCTCCTGGACACCCCCGGATACGCCGACTTCGTCGGTGAGCTGAGGGCCGGTCTGCGAGCCGCGGACGCGGCCCTCTTCGTCGTCTCGGCGGCGGACGGGGTCGACGGCTCGACGCGCATGGTCTGGGAGGAGTGCGCGGCCGTCGGCATGCCCCGCGCGATCGTGGTCACGCACCTGGAGTCCGCGCGCGGCAACTTCGAGGAGACCACCCGGACCTGCGCGGAGGCCTTCGGCGGCGACGACCCCGACGCCGTGCTGCCGCTGTACCTGCCGCTGCACGGCCCCGAGGGCCCCGACGGGCACGCGCCGGTGACCGGGCTGGTCGGGCTGCTGTCGCAGAAGCTGTTCGACTACTCGACCGGGGAGCGCAAGGAGTCCGAGCCGGACCGGGAGCAGCTGCCCGGCATCGAGGAGGCCCGCAACCGGCTCATCGAGGGGATCATCTCGGAGAGCGAGGACGAGACCCTCATGGACCGCTATCTGGGCGGCGAGCAGGTGGACGTCAAGACCCTGATCGAGGACCTGGAACGGGCGGTCGCCCGCGGCAGCTTCTTCCCGGTCCTGGCCGCCGCCCCCGCCGCCGAGGGCGCCCGGCAGGGCCTCGGCACGGTGGAACTGCTGGAGCTGGTCACCGGCGGCTTCCCGACCCCGTTCGAGCACCCCCTGCCCGGGGTCACCGGCATCGACGGCACACCGCGGGAGCTGAAGCCGTGCGACACGGACGGCCCGCTGGTCGCCGAGGTCGTCAAGACCTCCTCCGACCCCTATGTCGGCCGGATCTCGCTGGTGCGGGTCTTCTCCGGCACCCTGCGCCCCGACCAGACCGTGCACGTCTCCGGGCACGGCCTCGCCGACCGCGGCCACGAGGACCACGACGTGGACGAGAAGATCGGCGCCCTGTCGATGCCCTTCGGCCGGCAGCAGCGGCCGGTGACGCACGCCGTCGCCGGCGACCTGGTGTGCGTGGCCAAGCTGAGCCGCGCCGAGACCGGCGACACGCTCTCCGCCAAGGACGACCCGCTGCTGATGGAGCCCTGGCAGATGCCGGACCCGCTGCTGCCGGTCGCCATCCGGGCGCACAGCAAGGCCGACGAGGACAAGCTCTCCCAGGGCCTCGCCCGGCTGGTCGCCGAGGACCCGACCATGCGCCTGGAGCAGAACCAGGACACCCATCAGGTCGTCCTGTGGTGCCTGGGCGAGGCGCACGCCGACGTCGCCCTGGAACGGCTGCGCAGCCGCTACGGCGTCCAGGTCGACGTCGTGGCGCACCGGGTCTCCCTGCGGGAGACGTTCGCGACGAAGGCCGCCGGACGCGGCCGGCACGTCAAGCAGTCCGGCGGGCACGGCCAGTACGCGATCTGCGAGATCGAGGTGGAGCCCCTGCCGGGCGGCTCGGGCATCGAGTTCGTGGACCGGGTCGTGGGCGGCGCGGTGCCCCGCCAGTTCATCCCGTCCGTCGAGAAGGGCGTGCGGGCCCAGGCCGCGAAGGGGGTCGCGGCCGGTTACCCGCTCGTCGACGTGCGGGTCACGCTGGTGGACGGCAAGGCCCACTCGGTGGACTCCTCCGACGCCGCCTTCCAGACGGCGGGCGCGCTCGCGCTGCGGGAGGCCGCCGCGGACGCGAAGATCCACCTGCTGGAGCCGGTCGCCGAGGTCACCGTCCTGGTCGGCGACGACTACGTGGGCGCCGTGATGAGCGACCTCTCCGGCCGGCGCGGCCGGCTCCTCGGCACCGAACAGGTCGGCTCCGGGCGGACGTTGATCCGCGCCGAGGTCCCCGAGTTCGAGATCGGCCGGTACGCCGTCGATCTGCGCTCGCTGTCGCACGGCACCGCGCGCTTCGACCGGAGGTACGTCCGGCACGAGCCGATGCCGCCGCAGATCGCCGAACGCATCCGCGAGCAGTCGGGGGACGACGGGTAGCGCGCCGGGGCGCAAACCGGCGTGCGGGCGGGCGGCTTCGGCCGTCCGCCCCCGTGCCGCCGGTGCCGGCGGATACGCTGACGTCCTGATCACATCGTGCCGCAACCGGCCGGGAGTCGCCGGGAATCGGCACAGTGAGCGGTCCAAGAGGTGTGCGGGGCAGGGAAGTCGGGAAGGCCGCAGGAGCGACACCGGCGGCGATGGGGGCGGGAATGTCGTTTGGAACGGAGTGGGACGGGCCCCAGGTACCCGTCTCGGGCGACGAGGGGCAGGCGGCGACCTCCGCGCTGGCGTCCGCGGCGTACCGGGACAGCCCGGTCGAGGAGATCAAGAAGGCCGACAACGAGTGGCACCAGTCGACCGTCAAACCGGGCAGGATGAAGATGTTCCGGCCCAATCTCGGCGAGGCGTTCTCCCGGGCCCTGGTGGACCGGATGCTCGCCCCCGGCCGCAAGCCGCTCATCCAGTCCTTCGGCGCCGAACCCCGGTTCGTCGTGGAACACGCCCTGGCCGCCAACAACATCCGGCGGGAGCGCGACAACAGGCTGACCGCCATCACCGTCGTGTGCGGCCTGCTCTTCCTGCCCGGCATGCTCGGCTGGCTGCTCGTCTTCCAGCTGCGCTCCCTCGTCGTCCGGCGCGACGACAAGCGGGCCGGATCGCTGGCCACCGCGCTCCTGCTGGGCGTCGGCATCCTCGCCGCGCTGTTCCTGCTGAAGATGCCGTTCGGCGGGTTCTGGGCGTGGTATGCCCGCGCGGCCGTCGTCGTCCCCGTGCTCGGCTGGCTGTGGGCCAAGCGGATCTGCGAGCGCACCGCCCAGGACCTGCGGGCCCGGTGGGACGGCCTGCTCTCGGGCAGCAGCGTCGGCGCGAAGGTCCCCGAGGCCGTGCCCCGCGGTCCCGGCCAGACCGCCGCCGAGGAGCTGCGCCAGGCCCTGGCCCGGCTCAGCGCCGAGCAGCAGTCCAACTCCGTGTTCTACGCCGGCCCCAAGGGCATACTCGGCATGGGCACCCGCTGGGGCGCCTGGCAGCTCGCCGAGGAGCTGGTGCCCGCCGATCCGACCCGGGAGATCCACCCCTTCCGCAGCTGGGACGTCATCCGCGCGATCCACGACCAGCTGTCCCTGCTGCAGCGCGGCCCCCTCAACACCGGCGGCTTCCCCAAGCCGTCGATACGGCACTGGATCGTCACCCCCGTCGGCGAGAACGCCGGGGCCGTGTCCCGCCCCGAAGGCACCGACGTCGAGGCCTTCCAGGTCAAGCCGCACGCCATACAGGAGATCTGCAACAAGCAGCAGTTCGGCAGCGGCGACCGGCACTATCTCGGCGTGCAGTGGACGCTGTGGGACGGGCAGCTGGTGATCACGATGCTGATCACCGTCACCGTGCTGCACCAGACCCTGCGGATCGAGGTCACCGGGCATGCGCTGGGGCCGGTGAACGGGCTGTTCACCACCAAGCCGGAGGCGCCGGCCAAGGAGGTCGCCAAGTCTCTCAAGCCGTGGGAGACCCGCACGGTCAAGCTGCCGCTGGTCCCCACCGACGAGGTCGTGCGCCTGGCCGTGCGCGCCCCGCTGACCTGGTACCCGCCGCTGCTGAACTGGCTCGGCGGCTCACTCGGCCTGCCCGAGCCGTTCGGTCTGCGGCACGCGTGGGCCGACCAGCCCTGGCGGCACCGCTTCATGGCCGACGACGCCCTGCGCGCGGCCACCCCGGTGCTGCGCGTGGTGCACTCGGCCGCGATCAAGGTGCTGGAGGAGAACGGCGTGGACACGGAGAAGTTCGGCGCCCGCTCGGCGTTCCTCAGCGGCAACGTCCAGGACCCGATGCCGCGGAAGGCCGATCTGTACGACGCGTGAGCGCCGCCCTTCGCCGAGGGCGCCGGCGGGCTACGCCGGCCACGCCTCGGCGAGCATCTTGCGGGTGTCGGCCAGCAGCTGCGGCAGCACCCGGGTGTGGCCCACCACCGGCATGAAGTTGGTGTCGCCGCCCCAGCGCGGGACGATGTGCTGGTGCAGGTGGGCGGCGATGCCGGCGCCCGCCACCGCGCCCTGGTTCATGCCGATGTTGAACCCGTGGGCGCCCGAGGCCGCGCGCAGCGCCGTCATCGCCTGCTTGGTCAGCTCCGCCAGTTCGGTGGTCTCCGCCGCGCTCAGCTCGGTGTAGTCGGCCACGTGGCGGTAGGGCACGGTCATCAGGTGGCCGCCGGTGTACGGGTACAGGTTGAGGACCGCGTAGACGTGCTCGCCGCGCCGGACGATCAGCCCGTCCTCGTCGGAGTTGGCCGGGATGGAGCAGAAGGGGCAGCCGTCGTCGGCCCCCGGACCGGTCGGCTTGTTCTCGCCCTGGATGTAGGCCATCCGGTGGGGCGTCCACAGGCGCTGGAACGCGTCCTGCGTCCCCACTCCGATCTGCTGCTCCGGCTCACTCGTCATGCTAGGCAGCATATGGCTTCGGCCGATCCCGGCGTGTCGCCGGGGCCGGAGGACGGCGGGCTCCGGCCAAGCTTGGCCGGTGGACGACGACAGCCGGACGCAACGCTGGGAGCGCTGGGCGGCCCTTCCGCTCGCCGGCGCCTCCCTCCTCTACCTCGCCTGCTACGCGGTGCACGTCCTCGCGCCCGCTCTGCCGCGGCCGGTGCACCTCGCGCTGCGCTCGCTGCAGCTCGCGACCTGGGCGCTGTTCGTGGCCGACTACGGGGTCCGCTGGCGGCTCAGCGGCACGGGGTGGCGGTTCGTGCCGCGGCACTGGCTGGACACGGTCGTCGTGCTGCTGCCCCTGATGCGGCCGGTGCGGCTGGTGCGGACCTACGAGGCGGTCGAGCGGCGTCGCGGCCGCCCCCGGCTGCCGTTGCAGGCGCGCGTGATCGTGTACGCCGGTCTCTCGGCGGTCCTGCTGGGCTTCGCGGGGGCGCTGGCGGTGTACCAGCAGGAGCGCACGGCCCCGCACGCCACGATCCGGACGTTCGGCGACTCGGTGTGGTGGACCTGCGCGACCCTGGCGACGGTCGGCTACGGCGACGTGGCCCCGGTGACGCCGTGGGGCCGGACCGTGGCCGTCGGTCTGATGGCCTGCGGTCTCGCCCTGCTCGGCGCGGTCACCGGGTCGTTCTCGTCCCTGCTGCTGCAGCGGTTCGCGCGGGAAGGGGACCGGGACGCGGCAGGGCCCCCGGGATGAGTGGTCCCGGGGGCCCTGGACGCTCGGGCGGATCAGACCTGCGTCCGCTCCTCCACGACCTTCGCGATCTTGGCGATGGCCTCGTCGAACGGGATGCCGTTCTCCTGCGAGCCGTCGCGGTAGCGGAAGGACACCGAGCCGTGGGACATGTCCTCGTCGCCGGCGATGACCATGAACGGCACCTTCTGCTTCTGCGCGTTCCTGATCTTCTTCTGCATGCGGTCCGAGGAGGAGTCCACCTCGACGCGCAGCCCCTTCTTCCGGGCCGCCGCCGCGAACTTCTCCAGGTACTCCACGTGCGCGTCGCCGATCGGGATGCCGACCGCCTGGACCGGGGCCAGCCACGCCGGGAAGGCGCCCGCGTAGTGCTCGAGGAGCACCGCGAAGAAGCGCTCGATGGAGCCGAACAGCGCACGGTGGATCATGACCGGACGCTGCTTGGAGCCGTCGGGGCCGGTGTACTCCAGGTTGAACCGCTCGGGCAGGTTGAAGTCGAGCTGGATGGTCGACATCTGCCAGGTCCGGCCGATGGCGTCCTTCGCCTGGACGGAGATCTTCGGACCGTAGAACGCGGCGCCGCCCGGGTCCGGGACGAGGGGCAGACCCTGCTTCTCGGCGACCTGGCGCAGCGTCTCGGTCGCCTCCTCCCAGACCTCGTCGGAGCCGACGAACTTCTCCGGGTCCTTGGTGGACAGCTCCAGGTAGAAGTCGGTCAGGCCGTAGTCCCGCAGCAGGCCGAGGACGAAGGTGAGCGTCCTGTCCAGCTCCTCGGACATCTGCTCGCGGGTGCAGTAGATGTGCGCGTCGTCCTGGGTGAAGCCGCGGGCCCGGGTCAGGCCGTGCACGACACCCGACTTCTCGTACCGGTACACGGTCCCGAACTCGAAGAGGCGCAGCGGCAGTTCACGGTACGACCGGCCGCGCGCGTCGAAGATCAGGTTGTGCATCGGGCAGTTCATGGGCTTGAGGTAGTAGTCCACGCCCTCGTCGAGCTGCATGGGCGGGTACATGCCGTCGGCGTACCAGTCCAGGTGGCCCGAGGTCTCGAAGAGCTTCCCCTTGGTCGCGTGCGGGGTGTAGACGAACTCGTAGCCCTCCTCCTCGTGGCGGCGCCGCGAGTAGTCCTCCATGACCCGGCGGACGATGCCGCCCTTGGGGTGGAAGACGGCGAGGCCGGAGCCGATCTGCTCGGGGATGGAGAAGAGGTCCAGCTCGGTGCCGAGCTTGCGGTGGTCGCGCTTCTCGGCCTCGGCGAGGAAGTCCAGGTACGCCTTCAGTTCGTCCTTGGACGGCCAGGCGGTGCCGTAGATGCGCTGGAGCATCGGGTTCTTCTCGCTGCCGCGCCAGTAGGCGGCGGCGTTGCGCATCAGCTTGAACGCCGGGATGAGCCGGGTCGAGGGCAGGTGCGGACCGCGGCACAGGTCCTTCCAGCACAGCTCGCCGGTCCTGGCGTCCAGGTTGTCGTAGATCGTCAGCTCGCCGGCGCCGACCTCGACGTCCGCGCCGTCGTCGCTGGAGGCCGAGCCCTTGAGGCCGATCAGCTCCAGCTTGTACGGCTCGCCAGCCAGCTCCTCGCGGGCGGCCTCGTCGGTGACGACGCGGCGGGCGAACTTCTGCCCCCGCTTCTGGATCTCCTGCATCTTCTTCTCGATGGCCTTGAGATCCTCGGGGGTGAACGGCTTCTCGACGTCGAAGTCGTAGTAGAAGCCGTCCTTGACGGGCGGGCCGATGCCCAGCTTGGCCTCGGGGAAGAGCTCCTGCACGGCCTGCGCCATGACGTGCGCGGTGGAGTGGCGCAGGATGTTCAGGCCGTCCTCGGAGGAGATCTCGACGCCCTCGACCTCGTCACCGTCGGACAGTTCGTGGCTGAGGTCCTTCAGCTCGCCGCCCACGCGCGCGGCGATGATCGTGCGCTCGCCCGCGAAGAGGTCGGCGGCCGTAGTGCCCGTCGTCACCACGCGTTCTTCCCGCTCGGAATCGCGTTGGATGATCACACGGACGTCTGACACCGGTCTCTCCTGACTGAAGGTGGGGTGCGGCGCCATACCAGGAGCGCGCGCACTGGCGATCGTACCGACCTGACGGCGCCGACCGCGAAACGATTACCGACCGTCCCCGTCCCGGTACTCCGCCGGCCCCCGCCCCCGCCCTGCACGCCCCCGCAGGCGCCGGCGAGGACGCGCAGCCGCACGGTGCCCTCGGCGCCCTGCACCAGCGCGGTGAGCGCCTCGGTCGGTTCACGGCCGACGCCGGCCCCGACGGCCCGCCGAAGGCGTCCATGCCACCGGTGGCCCGCCGGAAGCCGATGGCCTCGCGGGCGGCGCGCAGGGGCTGGTGGAGGCGGACGGCGAGCGGGCGGACCGTCGCCGCGGGCACGAAGGCGGTGAGCGAGCGGCCTTCGGCGGCGGCGCCGACGAGGATCTTCTGCAGGAGGGCGGCGGCCGGGCGGCGCCGCGCAGATGCCGGCCGGCCGTGCAGGCGGCGGCCCCGGCGGGCCCGTCCGGGGCGTCGCGCCACCAGCGGATCTCGTCGCTGGCCGCGGTGAGGGAGATCAGCACCTCGCGCGCGGCGGGGGTGCTGCTGCGGGCGGGGGCGTCGAGGGCCTCGCCGAGCAGGTCCTCGCCGTCGGGGGAGGCTCGGCTGCCGGGGACGAGCAGGCTGGTACCGCCGCCCGCCCGGTCCCGGCGGCCGTACCACCCGGCCGCTCCCCCGCGCCGCTGCCAGCCGTGCCACGCGGGGGCCGGGTCCACGGCACGTCACCGCCGGTCGATGCCGTTGTCGGCGAGGGGCGGGGACGGCGAGCAGATGGCCGACCCGCAGTGTCTCCATGCGGGCGGTGGTGGCGAGCCTGCCGCGGTGGGCGCCCGGACGGCCGGGCGGCAGCCTGCCCCGCCCGGCCTGTGCGAGGGACACGGCCAACAGCCCTCCGGGCCGGGGGTTTTCCGCTGTGAGCCGGTGAACTGCGAGGACCCGTAGTCCCTTTGTCTTCTCCCGGCGTACGGCACAAACGGCCCGGGTATCACCGAACAGGCAGAAGACGGAACGTCACCTGCCGTCGGCGAGTGAGGAGTTGTGGTTGGGATGACCTGGTACGAGGGGCCACTGGCCGCCTTCGACACGGAGACGACGGGCGTGGACGTCGAGACCGACCGGATCGTGTCGGCCGCCGTCGTCGTCCAGGACGCGCCGGGGGTCCGGCCGCGGGTCAGCCGCTGGCTGGTGAACCCCGGGGTGCCGGTGCCGGAGGCGGCGACTGCGGTGCACGGGCTGTCGGAGGAGCACCTGCAGCACAACGGGCGCTGGCCGGCGCCGGTGATGTACGAGATAGCCGAGCAGCTGGCCGAGCACGCGGCGCTGGGCCGGCCGCTGGTGGTGATGAACGCGCCGTTCGATCTGACGCTGCTGGACCGGGAGTTGCGCCGGCACCGGGCGTCCCCGCTGGACCGCTGGTTCCGGTCGGCGCCGCTGCGGGTGCTGGACCCGCGGGTTCTGGACAAGCACCTGGACCGGTACCGCAAGGGCCGCCGCACCCTGGCCGACCTGTGCGCGCACTACGGAGTGACGCTGCAGGGCGCGCACGACGCGGCGGCGGACGCGCAGGCGGCGCTGGAGGTCGTCCGGGCGGTGGGCCGCCGGTTCGCGACCCGGCTGGAGCGGCTGTCCCCCGCCGAGCTGCACGCGCTCCAGGCGAACTGGCACGCGGCGCAGGCGCGGGGGCTGCAGGCGTGGTTCGCGCGCAACGGCGCGGAGGAGACGGTGTGCACCCAGTGGCCGCTGCGGCCGGAGCTGCCGGCGGCGGCGTAGCGGGGCCGGAACAGCACGAGAGCCGGCCCGCTGACGCGGACCGGCTCCTCCCGGTGGGCGATACTGGGTTCGAACCAGTGACCTCTTCGGTGTGAACGAAGCGCTCTCCCACTGAGCTAATCGCCCGGGAACGCACTGAACAATACAGGCCCGGGCGCCGTTCCTTCAAACCGCTGCCAGCCGGCGCAGCAGTCCGCGCCGTCCGCCCCGCATCATCAGCCGGTGGTTGGCGCGCAGGACCGGGCGGCCGGGCACGGCCAGCCGCCGGAGGAGGGGCTTGGCGACCTCGACGTCCTGGTCGTACCGGGCCAGCGTCCCGGGCCCTCCCGGCGTGACCGTCCACCGCGCCCAGCCTTCGAGGTCGCCGGACAGGGTGACCTGGAGGACGCCGGCGGCCGGGTCCCGGCGGGCCTCGCGCGCCGTGAGGGTGAGGCCGTACGGCAGCCAGGAGCGGACGACGATCACGCCGGTGGTGTCGTCCAGCCGGGTCACCGCCCGCACCTGCGGCCACCAGCGGGGGTAGTCCTCGATCCGCTCCAGCTCCGCGTACACGGCGGACGGCGGGGCGGGCAGGGGCCACAGGCTGCGGAAGCGGTGGTGGTTCCAGTCCATGGGGGGAGTCTGCCCGTGAGGCGCCCCGTCCGAGTAGGCGCACGCAGGCGCCGGGCCGTGGTCCGGCTCACAGCCGGGAGGCGGCGAGGCCGCCGGGGCCGGGCGAAATTCCGGACCGCCCGCAACTCAAGGGCGCGCGATATTCCCGCTTGTCGTACTTCCGGGAGAATGTGACGGCGTTTTGGAAAAGCCCGGTGGATTTCCGTCGCGGCCCGAGCGAGTAACGGATCGTCACGGGCTGGCGTTCGGAACCGCTTTCTCCGCCACAGCCGGTGATCGCGGCCGGCCAGCGGTCACGGCCGCCGAGACCACGGCCACGCGGAGACTCCTGCGCCTTTCCGGATCGCTGCCGGCTCTTGCGGGGTGGCGCGACCTGAGACATCACACCGCGTAAGCGCTTTCTGACGCACGGTGCGGAGGGGTCCGGGGCGCGCCCGCCGGGTGCCGGGGCGCCGGACACCACCCGCCGGGAACGCCGACGGCCCACCTGCTTGTCGCAGGTGGGCCGTCGGTCCGGGTGGGCGATACTGGGTTCGAACCAGTGACCTCTTCGGTGTGAACGAAGCGCTCTCCCACTGAGCTAATCGCCCGGGCGCAGGAAGAACATTACCCCATGTCAGGGGGTGCTTCCGAACGGGGCCGGACGGCGGGCGGCGCCGGCCCCGAGGCCGCTCACTGGGCCTTGATCCGCCACGGCACGACGAACCCGAACTTCCACAGGTAGATCCCGGCGAGCACGCCGATGATCACCAGGCCGGTCACGGTGAGGACGATGTTGCGGCGCCGCACCTTGGGGTCGAGGGCCCGCTGGGCCGCCTCGGTGACCTTGCGCTTGGTCCAGCGGAGCACCAGCTGGGCCCAGACGAACTCGGTCGCCCAGATCGCCATGCCGCCGAATATCACCACCCAGCCGGGCCCGGGCAGCGGCAGCATGACGATGCCCGCGCCGACGACCGCGAGGCCGACCACGAAGACGCCGACCTGCCAGCTCAGATGCAGTGCCCGGCGCGCCTTGATGAATTCCGGCGCGCGGGAGCCGAGTCCCTGCCCGGCGTCGTCGTCGCCCACTCGCCCGTCCGCCTTCGTCTCGTCCACCGCCACGGCGGCCTCACCCGCCTCGTCACTCCCCGTATTCACGCAGACAAACCCTACCGGAGCGAAACCAGTCACCGAAATGGTCGTAGATCCGGTACGAGTTCTCGGCCGGAAGAGTTACGTAAAGGCACGCAAAACCCTCAGAGGGGTTTACAACGGCACCGTAGGTGGCATGTCGATTTCGCCGACGTGCGAATCCCCGAGCGCACACTGAGCGAAAGGCCCTGGCGCTTATGAACACCACGGTCAGCTGCGAGCTGCACCTGCGCCTCGTTGTGTCGAGCGAGTCCTCCCTGCCTGTCCCCGCAGGCCTGCGGTACGACACGGCCGACCCCTACGCCGTGCACGCCACCTTCCACACCGGAGCCGAGGAGACCGTCGAGTGGGTGTTCGCCCGCGACCTCCTCGCCGAGGGCCTCCACCGGCCCACCGGCACCGGCGACGTCCGCGTCTGGCCATCCCGCAGTCATGGTCAGGGCGTCGTGTGCATCGCCCTCAGCTCCCCGGAGGGGGAGGCGCTGCTCGAGGCCCCGGCGCGGGCCCTGGAGTCCTTCCTGAAGCGAACCGACGCCGCCGTGCCGCCCGGCACGGAGCACCGGCACTTCGACCTCGACCAGGAGCTCTCGCACATCCTGGCGGAGAGCTAGGCCGCAGCCCATCGAGCAGCCCGGTGCCGTCCACTCGGGGAGACGGCTCGGGCCAAGACAGCCGCATACGGCACAGTCCGGCGTCGTCACCGTGCGTGGTCACGGGGCGGCGCCCGGCTGTTTCGGGCCGACGTGGAGCGCCGTGCGGCCGCAGGAGCGGAGTCAGGAACTCCGTGGGCCGCGGGGGCGTTCTCCCGGCAATCGGGGCGGGACGGGACCGGTGCGACGGGCGCGGTTGTCGCTACCATCGGCCAGCATCGGCGGGCGCCCGCCCGACCCCCCAGGCCAGGGAGCGAAACGTGCTGATCACCCACGACACCCGGTGCGCCCTCGACACCGTGGTGGATCTGGTGAACACCGCGCCGGAGGACGACGCGGCGGCGGACGGACTGCCCGACGTGCAGGCTCTCGCGGAATTCGTACGAAGCCACGACATCAGCGATGTCGGGGTGCTGTCGGAGTTCGACCTCTCGGCGGTGCGCAGGGTCCGGGGCCGGTTCGCGGCGATCTTCGCCGCCCCGGACGCCCGGTCGGCGGCCGGAATGATCAACGAGCTGATCGCCGCGGCGGGCACCACCCCCCGCCTGACGGACCACGACGGCTACGACTGGCATGTGCACTACTTCGCCCCCGGCGCCTCGGTGGCCGACCATCTCGCCGCCGACTGCGGGATGGCGCTCGCCTTCTTCGTGGTGGCCGGCGAGCAGGAGCGGCTGCGCCGCTGCGAGGCGCCGGACTGCAGGCGCGCCTTCGTCGACCTCTCCCGCAACCGCTCGCGCCGCTACTGCGACAGCCGCACCTGCGGGAACCGGTTGCACGTCGCGGCCTACCGGGCCCGGCGCAAGGAGGCGGCGGGCTGAGACAAGGGGCGGGAACACGCCGCCCGGGCGTCCGGTGCGACGTCGGTCCCGGCGGGTGGCGCCGGGACGGACGTGTACGGCTCACAGCAACAGCAGGTCGTGCAGCGCAGCCATGAGGATCAGACACCCGATCACCGCAAGGAAGATCATCAGCGGTGGCTGGGAAAGGGCGAAGAGGCATCCGCGCGGCTCGTCCTTCGGCGGCGCGGCCTCGCTCTGTTTCGTGTCCAGCATCTCGCGGCAGATCATGGCTCACCCGGCAGCTCACAGGCGATCACCAGCCACGATCTTGCGAGAGTTCACCGAATGCCGTGAGGACTCTTTCGGCTGGTGAACGATTGCGTACGTCCCCGGACGCACTGTGTCGTTTCCCCCCTGCGGGGGCCGGTCATATGCCGTGCTTCTTGAGGATGGCCTCGATGTCGCTGAAGTCGTCGCCCGGCTCCGGCCGGGGTGCGGCGGCGGGGCGAGCCGGCCGGCCCAGGGACGGCGCCGAGGCCGCCGGGGCCACCGCCTCCCGCCCGGACCGCCGGGCCGCTCCGCCGCCGGAACCGGGGCCGCCGCGCCTGCGCTCCACGATGCGCGTGCCGGCGAACAGGAGCCAGGCCGCGCCCAGCACCCCGAAGCCCGCCCAGGCGGTGGGACTCAGGGCGGTGTCGGCCAGCCAGCCGACGACCCCGGTCATCACCAGGCCCACCGGCACGAGCGCGTAGGCCGCGATGCGGGCCGCGGCCAGGAACCGCTTGCGGTAGGCCGTGACCACCGCGATGCCCAGTCCCGCCGCGGACACGGCGGAGCACACTGTCTCGGCGATCATCCGGTCCTCCCTGGCAGGGCTCGTCCGTCCCCTCCATCGTGCCTCCCCGGGCCACCGCGACGCCATGCTCCGCCCGGACATCAGGGACATCTCCGGGTCCTCCCCTCCTTCCGCGCAGGGTCCCGGCCCCTGGCGCGGCCTCCCGATTGGGTCGCGCGTGCCCCGCCCTGGAAGACTGGAGCGCATGAGCGACACCTCCCCCGCACGCCCCGACGCCCCGGTCCTCGACATCTGGTGCGAACTGCAGTGCCCCGACTGCCGCAGCGCCCTCGACGACGTCCGCGCCCTGCGCGCCCGCTACGGCGACCGGCTGGAACTGCGTCTGCGGCACTTCCCGCTGGAGAAGCACCAGCACTCCTTCGCGGCCGCCCAGGCCGCCGAGGAGGCGCTGGAGCAGGGCAAGGGCTGGCCGTACGTGGAGGCCGTGCTGGAGCGGGTGGAGGAGCTGGACCGCCGGGGGGAGCCCTTCCTCGTCGAGACGGCCCGGGAACTGGGCCTGGACGCCGAGGAGTTCGACACCGCCCTGATCGACGGCCGGCACATCCTGGCCGTCGACGCCGACCAGGCCGAGGGCAAGGCGATCGGCGTGACCGGCACCCCGACGTACGTCATCGGCGGCGAACGCCTGGACGGCGGCAAGAGCCAGGAGGGGCTGCGCGCCCGCATCGAGGAGATCGCGGACCGGCTGCTGGCCGCCGGGGAGGCCTGAGCGCCGGGGCCCGCCCCGGTCCCGGCCCGCCCCGGCCCCGCTCCCGGCAGGTCCCCACCCCGGTCCCGGGACCTGCCCTACACCAGGGTCTTCCACAGGAAGCGGGTGACCGTCTCGTAGCCGAGCGACGCGTACAGCCGCTCGGCCGGGGTGTTGCCGGCGAACACGTTGAGGCCGAGGACCGGCCGGCCGGCCCCGATCGCCTGGCGCTCCGCCAGCAGCATCAGGGCACGGCCGTGCCCCCGGCCCCGGTGGGCCGCGTCGGTCTCGACGTCGTACACGTACGCCCTGGTCTCCTCCAGGGCCAGCCAGAGAGTGCCGACCCGGCTGCCGTCATGCTCCAGCACGCTGAAGACCATGCCCTCGGTCGCGCACCCGTGCGGCAGCAGTCGCGCGTGGTCGTTGCGGGACTTGGCGCGGGCCGCGGCCTCGGAGAGCCCCCGCCGCTTCCATGTGTGCGCGTACCGCTCGCCCTCCTGCTCCCTCCAGGCGTCGAACTCGGCCCCGGTCATGGGCCGCGCACGGCTCCCCGGCGGCAGCTCGGGAGAGACGGCGCCGAGGCGTTTCTCCAGGCCGCGGTTGCGCAGGGTGTAGCCGAGGGCGCCGAGCAGGCCCAGCACGTCATCGGCGGCGGCGGGCACCACGGCCTCGATCCGGGTGCAGCCCCAGTCGCGCGCCACCTCCTCCGCCGCGAGCGCGGCCACGGTGCCCCGGCCGCGCCGCCGGTCCGGCTCGGCGATCCGGAGCCCGATGACGCGGGCCACCGAGTCCCCGAGGGACGGCGAGGTGCCGAGGTGGATCTCGCCGACGGGACGGCTGTTGACGCACACCTGGAAGCGGCGTGAACGGGTTCCGTCGGGGTGCTGCTGAAGCGGCTCGGCCGGCCGCAGGGTCGTCGTCATCACAGGTGTTCTACCCGCGGCGGGCCCTCACGTCAGCCCGGTCACCGGACTCACGGGTCCAGGTCCTGCCCCGCCCGCTCCTCGAAGATCCGCATGGCCTTGGCGGTCACCGGGCCCGGCGCGCCCGGCAGTTCCCGGTCGTCGACCCGGTGCACGGCCTGCACGTCCCGCAGGGTGGAGGTCAGGAAGATCTCGTCGGCGTGACGCAGGACGTCCAGCGGCAGGTCGGTCTCCTGGGCGCCGGTCCACTCGACCGTCAGGGCGCGGGTGATGCCGGGCAGGCAGCCCGAGGCGACGGGCGGGGTGTGGATCTCGCCGTCCAGGACGACGAAGACGTTCGACCCGGTGCCCTCGCAGAGCCGACCGGCCGTGTTGCCGAACAGCGCCTCGGACGCGCCGTGTTCGTGGGCGCGGGCCAGGGCGACGACGTTCTCGGCGTAGGAGGTGGTCTTCAGGCCGGTGAGGGCGCCGCGCTCGTTGCGGGTCCACGGGACGGTGATCACCGCGGTGGAGTCCGGGCGGCGGGTGGTCTCGCCGAGCGCGACGACGAGGGTCGGGCCGTGGCCGCCGCGGTCGGAGCCGAGCGGGCCGTGGCCGCCGGTGTAGGTGATCCGCAGCCGGCCGAGCGGCATCGGGTTGGCCGCGAGGACGGCCGCGCAGGCCTCGCGGACCTCGTCGTGGTCGGGGTCGGGCAGGCCGAGGCCGCGGGCCGAGCGGCTCAGCCGCTCGAGATGCCGGGTCAGCGCGAACGGCTCGCCGTCGACCGCCTTCACCGTCTCGAAGACGCCGTCGCCGACGGTCAGCCCGTGGTCGAAGACGGAGACCCGCGCGGCGTCCAGGTCCCGCAGCCCGCCGTCCAGCCAGATCCTCATGTGAGCGCCCCTTCGGTGTACTCGTACGCCCCCGACGCTACCGCGAGCAGCCGGGACGCCTTCAGCTCGGTCTCCCGCCACTCCCCCTCGGGGTCGGACCCCCAGGTGATGCCGGCGCCGGTGCCGAAGCGCAGGGCGCCGGCGGCGCGGTCGATCCAGAAGGTGCGGATGCCCACGGCGAGCTCGCCGGTGCCCCGGTCGGCGTCCACCCAGCCGATGCCGCCGCAGTACGGGCCGCGCGGCGCCGTCTCCAGGGCGTCGATGATCCGCAGGGCGCTGGACTTGGGCGCGCCGGTGACCGAGCCCGGCGGGAAGGCTGCGGCCAGCAGCTCCGGCCAGCCCGCGCCGGGGCGCAGCTCGCCGCGGACGGTGGAGACGAGGTGGACGAGCCCCGGGTGCTTCTCCACGGCGCACAGGTCGGGGACCGTCACGCTGCCGGTGGCGCAGACGCGCCCGATGTCGTTGCGGACCAGGTCCACGATCATCACGTTCTCGGCGTAGTCCTTCTCCAGGAGGTCCGCCTCGGTGCGCCCGGTGCCCTTGATCGGTCCCGACTCCACGGTGCGACCGTCCCGGCGCAGGAACAGCTCGGGCGAGGCGGTGGCGATCTCCACGCCGTGCTCCGGCAGGCGGACGGTGCCCGCGTACGGCGCCGGGTTGCCGCGGGCCAGCAGGGCGGTCAGGGCGTCCACGTCGGCGCCGGGGGCGACGGGCGCGCTGAGCACCCGGCACAGGTTGGCCTGGTAGACCTCGCCGGCCGCGATGTGCTCGCGGATCCGCCGGACGGCCGCCGTGTACGCGGCGCGGTCCAGGGAGGAGGTCCAGTCCCCGACCGCGGGGCCCTGCCAGCGCCCCGGAGCCGGGGCGGGCACCGGCTCCCTCCGCACCTGCGCGAAGCGGGCGCAGGTCAGCCCTCCCTCGAAGTCCGCGCAGACCGCCCAGAAGCCGGTGGAGTCCAGGGCGGCCGGATCGCTGGTGACGTCGAGGAGGCCGGTGGCGACACGGTCGCCGAAGCGGGCGAGAGGTGGGTGGTGGAGCACGTGGTCGAGTCTAGGACGGGCGTTTGAAAGGCCGTGCCGGGACGGCCCGGCGGGGACCCGGACCACCGCCTCCGCCGGGCGCACCGCAGCACGCTGCGCAAACGCGTTTTTGTACTGGCCCGGGAATCCGCTAGAGTTCAACACGTCGCCGGGACGCGGAAGCGGTCCGAAACGACAGGCGGACGTAGCTCAGTTGGTAGAGCGCAACCTTGCCAAGGTTGAGGTCGCGAGTTCGAGCCTCGTCGTCCGCTCGAAGGAAGTAGTAGGGGCCCTCCCGGTCCCCTACACTCCTGGTGGAGTGGCCGAGAGGCGAGGCAACGGCCTGCAAAGCCGTCTACACGGGTTCAAATCCCGTCTCCACCTCCAAGGACGATTAGCTCAGCGGGAGAGCGCTTCCCTGACACGGAAGAGGTCACTGGTTCAATCCCAGTATCGTCCACTGGATCTTCTCGGGAGATCCCTGCCCGCGCGATTAGCTCAGCGGGAGAGCGCTTCCCTGACACGGAAGAGGTCACTGGTTCAATCCCAGTATCGCGCACTGCCTGTGACTCACGGGTCACGGCCTGCGGACGATTAGCTCAGCGGGAGAGCGCTTCCCTGACACGGAAGAGGTCACTGGTTCAATCCCAGTATCGTCCACACAGCGGGAAGCCCCCGGCCGTCTCGGCCGGGGGCTTCTTCGTGCTCGGCCCCGGTGGGCTCAGCTGGAGAACAGCATGTGGCCGAAGCTCTTGTGGCGGTGGTGCCCGTAGTGGCCGTGTCCGCCCTGCGGGGCGCCCCAGGCGGGCGCGGGCGGGGCAGCCGGGTAGGCCTGCGGGCCGGGCGGGGGCGGGGCCGGCTGGGACCACTGGGCCTCCAGGCGGGTCAGCGCCTCCAGCTCGCCGTAGTCGAGGAAGATGCCGCGGCAGCCGCTGCACTGCTCGATCTGGACGCCGTTGCGGTTGTAGGTGTGCATCGGCGCATGGCACTTCGGACACTGCATGGTCGGCTCAACTCCTCGCCGTCGGTCCTGCTTCGTGTTTCCCCAGGACAGACTCCGTCCGGCCCCGGGCGGTTGCAGCCTAGTCCGGCGACCCGGGCGCCGGTGGAGGGGGGACGGCGGCCATGCGCGCGCACGCGTCGATCAGGGCCTGCTCCACCTCGTCCAGGGGGCGGTCCGCGGTGAGCGCCTTGGTCAGCGCCAGGGCGGCGGTCTGCACGGTGAGGGCGCGGGCCGCGACGTCCAGGGCGGGCCAGGGGTCGCCGTGCGGGGGGACGGCCGGGCCGGCGGCCTGCCGGTAGGCGGTCAGGAAGCGGGTCCACTCCTCGGGCGGGAGGAGTCCGCAGGCGTACCAGGCCGCCGGGCGGGCGAGGTCCCAGGCCGGGGCGCCGGCCCCCAGGTCGTCGACGTCGATCAGCTTCCAGGGGCCGTCCGGGGCCGGGTGCCGGACCAGCTGGCCGAGGTGCAGATCGCCGTGGCACAGGGCCGCGGGGCCGGGCATGGGGGCCTCGGCCCGGGCCCAGGCGGGCAGGGCGGCCCAGGCGTCGAGGACCGGGCCGGCGGCGGGGTGGGTCGTGCCGTCCAGGGCCGTGCGCAGCCGGGCGAGGGCGCGGGCGGCCTTGGCGGGGCCGCGCATCGGGGGCAGGCCGGTGGGGACGGGGATGCGGTGGAGGCGGGCGAGGAGGGTGGCGGCTTCCTCCCAGGGGGCCGCCTCCGGGGTGTCCGGGTCCACGGGGGCGCCGTACGGCCAGAAGGTCACCGGGCGGTCGTGCAAGCGGGCCGGGGCGGGCAGCAGCGGCGGGAGGAGGACGTGCGGGTGGCGGGCGGCCGTGGTGAGGCGGAGGGCGAGGGCGGCGCGGTCGGTGCCGGGGGCGTGGGCCTTGGCGACGGTGCCCGCGTGCCGGACGACGGTGGCGTCCCGGCGGTCGGCGAGGGGGGTGCTGACGCAGACGCAGGGTGCGGTGGGGGTGCGGGGGTGGGCTGCGGCCCTGGCTCGCGCGGTCAGCGCGGTGAGGAGGGCGGGGGTGTCTGCGGTCACGGCTGCCTCGGGCGGGGTGGGGTGTCCGGGTGACGGTACCGGGGGCGGGGTGCGGTGGGCGGTACGGGGGTGCTCGTGGCCGGCGGCACGGGGGCTCGGCCGGAGCCGGCGGGACGGGAGGCTCGGCTGCGGCCGGCTCGCACGAGGCCGGGCGCCGTCGGCGGCAGGGCGCCGGGCGCCGGTGCCGGGCGGGAGCGGGGACGCTCACCCCCGCTCACGGGGCGCCGCCCGCGCCCACCCGTGCCGCCCGCGCCGCCCCCGGCGGCGCGACCGCCCGCGGCGAGGAGGGCCAGGTGCGGTTCGCGGGATCCGGGGGGAGGAGCGTCGGGGCGGGGGGTGCCGGGGGGCGCTTGCCGGGGGGCGCAGGGGCCGCCCCCGCGGTGCGGGCGCTTGCCGACCGGAGGGGCAGGCGCGGGCCACGGGACGGGCGCTTGCCCGGGCTCACGGGGCGCCGCCCCCGCCCGCCCGCGGCGAGGAGGGCCAGGAGCGGTTCGCGGGATCCGGAGGGAGGAGCGTCGGGGCGGGGGGTGCCGGGGGGCGCTTGCCGGGGGGCGCGGGGGCCGCCCCCGCGGTGCGGGCGCTTGCCGGGCGCTTGCCCGGGCTCACGGGGCGCCGCTGCGGGCGGCGGGGTGCTCGTGGCCAGGGGCACGGGGCGGTGGGACGGCTAATGCCGGCGCAGCTCCCCAGCTGCGCCGGCATCTGTGCCGTCCGCCGTACCCCCGTCCCCACGGGGTTTCATGGATCGATGTCCCCGCCCGGACCGCTCTTCCGGGCCTGGGGTCGCCGCTCAGCGCCCCAGCATCGCACCCACGGACGACGCCTGTGTGGCCACCGTCTCCCAGCCGTCGAAGACGAGCAGGAGCAGGGCCGCCAGGGGAAGGGCCATGAGCGTCGCCACCAGCGGGTGGCGGCGGCCCGCGCGGCGGGGGGCGAGCGCGGTGCGTCGCGGTGCCGTGTGGGCCATGGTCCCTCTCCTGACCGTTCCGGTTGTCTGTGCGGCGGCGGGTGCGACCTCGGGGGACGAGTGCTGCACCCGCCGCTCGACCTCAAATCTAGGCGCGGGGCCGACGGCGGGCGTCATGCCTTCGTACCGATTGCCGGGCCTCCCGGAGGATGAGCCACGACCTGCGGAGTACTCCCCTGGGTGGAGGCGCGGGCCCGGGTCTCGGGGTCATCCCCGAGGGGGGCGTCCGCTGTGTCCGGGCATGTCCGACGCGTCCGGCACACCGGGCGGAGTGACTTCGGTCACCCGGGCCGGGGGGCCGGGCGGAGACGGTGGTCCGGTGGGCCGTGCGGGCCGCGGGCCTGCGGGGGGCGTGCGCCTCGGGGCGCGCCGACCGGGGCCCGGTGTGCACGGGCGCGCCCAATCCCCCTGCTGCTCCGCCGGGTTGGTGGCACGCCGGGTCCCGATCCGGCTGTCTGCGGGGCTCCCTGACCGGGTCTCACCTCCCCCGGACGGCCGACACAATCCGCCCGGCCGAGAGGGCGCGGCCTCTGCGCGCAGGCGGCCGTGGAAACGTAAGCTGTGCCACGTCACAGGGACCGGGCAGCGGGGATGAACATGGCGATGATGCGCCTGAGGCGCGAGGACCCGCGCGTCGTCGGCTCGTTCAGGCTTCACCGACGGCTCGGCGCGGGTGGGATGGGCGTGGTCTATCTCGGCTCCGACAAGAAGGGGCAGCGGGTCGCGCTGAAGGTGATCCGGCCGGACCTCGCGGAGGACCAGGAGTTCCGGTCGCGGTTCGCGCGCGAGGTGTCCGCGGCCCGGCGCATCCGCGGCGGGTGCACCGCCCGGCTGGTCGCGGCCGATCTGGAGGCCGAGCGGCCCTGGTTCGCCACCCAGTACGTGCCCGGGCCGTCCCTGCACGACAAGGTCGCCGACGAGGGACCGCTCGGCGCGGCGGACACGGCGGCGATCGGCGCGGCCCTCTCCGAGGGGCTGGTCGCCGTGCACGAGGCCGGCGTCGTCCACCGGGACCTGAAGCCTTCGAACATCCTGCTGTCCCCCAAGGGGCCGCGGATCATCGACTTCGGCATCGCCTGGGCCACCGGCGCCTCCACCCTCACCCACGTGGGCACCGCGGTCGGCTCGCCCGGCTTCCTCGCACCCGAGCAGGTGCGCGGCGCGGCCGTCACCCCGGCCACCGACGTCTTCTCGCTGGGCGCCACCCTGGCGTACGCCTCGACCGGTGACTCGCCCTTCGGGCACGGCAGTTCCGAAGTGATGCTGTACCGGGTGGTGCACGAGGAGCCCCAGCTGCACGGCGTGCCGGACGCGCTGGCCCCGCTGATCCGGGCCTGCCTGGCGAAGGATCCCGAGGACCGGCCGAGCACCCTGCAGCTGTCGTTGCGGCTCAAGGAGATCGCCGCGCGGGAGGCCCAGGGCCTGGACGGCGTACGGCCGCCCGCGCCGCGCTCGGCGGAGGCGGACCGGCCCACCGGACGGCTCGTCGACACCTACCCCGAGCAGCAGCGGGCCCGGCGCGGCTCGCCCCGCACGCCGTTGCCGCGCGGCGGCGCCCCGTCCAGGGGCGGGGCGCCGGCACGCGGCGGGACGTCCGCGCGCGGCGGCGGTGCGCGCGGCGGGGGCGGCGCCTCCCGGCCCGGTTCGGCGCGCCCCACCCCGGCGCCGCGCGTCGGCGCGCCGCGCTCGGGCAGCGGCGGCCGGCCCGCTCCGCGCAGCGGCGCCGGGCGGCCGGGGCAGCGCACGACGGGCACCGGCCGGCGGCCGGCCGATCCGCGGCTGCTGCGGCAGCGGCTGTTCGTGTTCGTGGTGGTGACGCTGCTGGTGGCGCTCGGCATCGCGGTGGCCCAGGGCTGTCAGGGTCCGGCGCGCGGGATGGGCGGCGACGGCGGCGCGCAGCGGCCGCGGCACGCGCAGCCGACGTACTCCGCGTGGGACGACGGCGGCCTCATGTCCGACCGGTACCGTTCGACGCTGAGCCACGACGCCGGGAGGTGAGCGCGGGCGCCGGGGTCAGGACTCCGGCCGGCCCGTCGTCGCCGCGTAGAAGGCCACCGCGGCCGCCGCGCCCACGTTGAGGGAGTCGACTCCGTGGGACATCGGGATGCGGACCCGTTCGTCGGCGGCGGCCAGCGCCCGCGCGGACAGCCCGCTGCCTTCGGCGCCGAGCATGAGCGCCACCCGGTCCATCCGGTGCGGGGCGGTCTCGTCGAGGGTGCGGGCCGCGGGGTCCGGGGTGAGGGCGAGCAGGGTGAAGCCGGCCTCCCGGACCGTCTCCAGCCCCTCCGGCCAGGTCTCCAGCCGGGCGTACGGCACGGAGAACACCGCGCCCATGGAGACCTTGACGCTCCGGCGGTACAGCGGGTCGGCGCAGTCGGGCGACAGCAGGACCGCGTCCATGCCGAGCGCCGCCGCCGAGCGGAAGACGGCCCCGATGTTGGTGTGGTCGTTGACCGACTCCATGACGACGACCCGGCGGGCCGAGCGGAGCAGTCCGGCGGCCGTCGGCAGCGGCTTGCGGCGCATGGAGGCGAGGGCGCCGCGGTGCACGTGGTAGCCGGTGACCCGCTCGGCGAGTTCCGGGCCGACGGCGTACACCGGGGCCGGGACCTCGTCGATGACGTCGCGCAGGGCGTCGATCCACTTGGCCGTCAGCAGCATGGAGCGCATCTCGTAGCCCGCTTCCCTGGCCCTGCGGATGACCTTCTCGCCCTCGGCGATGAACAGGCCCTCGGCGGGCTCGCGCCTGCGGCGCAGCTCGACGTCGGTCAGGCCGGTGTAGTCGGTCAGGCGCGGGTCGTCGGGGTCGTCGACGGTGATGGGATCGGCCACGGGGTGATACTGCCTCGTCCTGTTCGGGGGGTGGTGCGGGTCCGGCGGCGGGAAACGGGCGGACCGCCGGGGTCACGCCCGCTCGTGCGTCGTCAGGCGGTGGTTGCGGCGCCGACGCGCACGACCTCGCCGACGACGATCACCGCCGGGGGCTTCACGTCCTCGGCCTTCACCGTCTCCGCGACCGTGGCCAGGGTGGCGTCCACACGCCGCTGGGCGGCCGTCGTGCCCTCCTGCACCAGGGCGACCGGCGTCCCGGGCGACCTGCCGTGCGCGACGAGCGTCTCGGCTATCTTCCCGATCTTGTCGACGCCCATGAGGATCACCAGGGTGCCGGTGAGCCTGGCGAGCGCGGGCCAGTCGACCAGCGAGCGCGGGTCGTCCGGGGCGACATGCCCGCTGACCACGGTGAACTCGTGGGCGACGCCCCGGTGGGTGACCGGGATGCCGGCCGCGCCGGGCACCGAGATCGAGCTGGAGATGCCGGGGACCACCGTGCACGGGATGCCGGCCTCGGCGAGCGCGTGGACCTCCTCCATGCCCCGGCCGAAGACGTACGGGTCGCCGCCCTTGAGCCGGACGACCGCCTTGCCCTGCTTGGCGTGCTCGATGAGCGCGTCGTTGATGGCCTCCTGGGCCATGGAGCGGCCGTACGGGATCTTCGCCGCGTCGATCACCTCGACGTGCGGCGGGAGTTCGGCGAGCAGGTCGCGGGGGCCGAGCCGGTCGGCTATGACGACGTCGGCCTCGGCGAGGAGGCGGCGGCCGCGGACGGTGATGAGGTCCGGGTCGCCGGGGCCGCCGCCGACCAGGGCCACGCCGGGGGTGCGGGTGCGGTGGTGCGGGGCGACGAGCGTGCCGTCGCGCAGGCCCTCGACGACCGCGTCCCGGATGGCCGCGGTGTGGCGCGGGTCCCGTCCCCGCGCATGGGTGGTGAGCACGGCGACGGTGACGCCCTCGCTGTGGCCGGTCGCCGGGGTCCAGGCCGTCGCCATGTCGGCGTCGTCGGAGCGGACGCACCAGACGCGGTGCCGCTCGGCCTCGGCGGAGGCCCGCGCGTTCGCCCGGGGGTCGCTGGTGGCGATGAGGGCGTACCAGGCCTCGGCGAGGTCGCCCTCGGCGTACGGCCGCCTCTCCCAGGTGATCTCGCCCGCGTCCGCCATGGCCTCGACCGAGGCGGTCGCCTCCGGGGAGACGAGGACGACGTCCGCGCCGGCCGCGATGAGCGCCGGGAGGCGCCGCTGGGCGACCTGGCCGCCGCCGAGGACGACCACGCGGCGGCCGGAGAGGCGGAGGCCTACGGGGTAGGCGGGGTGTTCGGCCATGAGGGACGGCTCCTTAGGGCTTGGCGATGGCCCTGACGTGCGGATCTTACGGTGCGGGGGGCCGCGGCGGGACAGGTGTCCGATGGGTGGGCGCCCTCGGCGCCGGGCGCACGGCGCCGTCGGCGCCCAACGCCCGGGACCGCCGTCCCGCCGCGGCCTACTTCTCGGTGACGCCCGCCGAGTCGAACGTGGCCACCTCGTGCATCGCCCGCGCCGCGCTCTGCACCAGCGGCAGGGCGAGCAGCGCGCCCGTGCCCTCGCCGAGGCGCAGGTCGAGGTCGACGAGCGGGCGCAGGCCCAGCTTGTTGAGGGCGGCGACATGGCCGGGCTCGGCGCTGCGGTGGCCCGCGATGCAGGCCGCGAGGACCTCGGGGGCGATCGCGCGGGCCACGAGGGCGGCGGCGCCGGCGCTGACGCCGTCCAGGATCACCGGCGTCCGCAGCGAGGCGCCGCCGAGCAGCAGGCCCACCATGGCCGCGTGCTCGAAGCCGCCGATGGCCGCGAGGACGCCGATCGGGTCGGCCGGGTCCGGCTGGTGGAGTTCCAGGGCGCGCCGGACCACCTCGGTCTTGCGGGCCAGCGTCTCGTCGTTGATGCCTGTGCCGCGGCCGGTGACCTCCGCCGGGTCGGCGCCGGTGAACACGGAGATCAGTGCGGCGGACGCGGTGGTGTTGGCGATGCCCATCTCGCCGGTGAGCAGCGCCTTGTTGCCGGCCGCCACCAGGTCGCGGGCGGTCTCGATGCCGACCTCGACGGCCTGCTTGGCCTCCTCGCGGGTCATCGCGGGTCCGGCGGTCATGTCGGAGGTGCCGCCGCGGATCTTGCGGGGCAGCAGGCCCGGCGTGGCCGGCAGGTCGGCGGCGACGCCGACGTCCACGACGCAGACCTCGGCGCCGACCTGGGTGGCGAAGGCGTTGCAGACCGCTCCCCCGCCGAGGAAGTTCGCCACCATCTGGGCGGTGACCTCCTGCGGCCAGGGGGTGACGCCCTGGGCGTGCACGCCGTGGTCGCCGGCGAAGATCGCGACGGCGGCGGGCTCCGGGATGGGCGGCGGGCACTGGCGGGACAGTCCGGACAGCTGGGCGGAGATGATCTCCAGCATGCCCAGCGCGCCGGCCGGCTTGGTCATGCGCTTCTGGCGCTCCCATGCCGCGCCGAGCGCCTTGGCGTCGAGCGGGCGGATCTGTGCGACGGTCTCGGCGAGCAGGTCGTGGGGTTCCTCTCCGGGCAGGGCGCGGCGGCCGTACGTCTCCTCGTGCACCACCCAGGACAGGGGGCGCCTCTTGGACCAGCCGGCCTGCATCAGCTCCGGCTCGTCCGGGAACTCGTCGACGTACCCGACGCACAGGTAGGCGACGACCTCCAGGTGCTCGGGCAGGCCGAGCGCGCGGACCATCTCCCGCTCGTCGAAGAAGCTGACCCAGCCGACGCCGAGGCCTTCGGCACGGGCGGCGAGCCAGAGGTTCTCCACCGCGAGCGCCGAGGAGTAGGGCGCCATCTGCGGCTGGGTGTGGCGGCCGAGGGTGTGCCGGCCGCCGCGGGTGGGGTCGGCGGTGACGACGATGTTGACCGGGGTGTCGAGGATGGCCTCGATCTTCAGTTCCTTGAACTGCTTCGCCCGGCCCTTCGGCAGCGACTTGGCGTACGCCTCGCGCTGACGCATCGCCAGCTCGTGCATCGTCCGGCGGGTCTCCTCGGACCGGATGACGACGAAGTCCCAGGGCTGCGAGTGGCCCACGGAGGGGGCGGTGTGCGCGGCCTCCAGGACCCGCAGCAGCACCTCGTGCGGGATGGGGTCGCTGCGGAAGCCGTTGCGGATGTCGCGGCGCTCGCGCATGACCTTCAGGACGGCCTCGCGCTCGGCGTCGGCGTAGCCGGGCGCGGCCGGGCCGGTGGACCGCGGTGCTTCGGCCGCTGCGGCCGGGCTCTCCTCATGGCCGGCGGCCCCGGCCGGCTGCTCCGCGTGCGGTACGGCGCCGGCGGCCTCGGGCTCCCCCTCCGGCGCGGCCGGCACCGCGGCCGGCTCCCCGTCGCGGGGCGCGGGCACCGTGGCGACCGTCTCCGGCTGCGCCTGCGGACCCTGCGGGTTCTGAAGGCCCTGGGGGTTCTGCGGCTCGTGCGGGTGCTGCGGCTCGTGCGGGTGCTGCGGCTGGGGCTCCTGCGCGGGCAGGACGAGGGGGTGCGGCGGGGTGGGCGCCAGGTGCGGGGTGGTGGGCACCTGCCCCTGGACCGGCACGAACTGCCCCAGCGGCTGCTCCGGGTCCGGCTCCGCCGGAAGACCGGCGGGCAGCGCCTGCTCGGGAGCCTGCACCTGCGCGGGCTCGGCGGCGACCGGGTCGGCGACGGGCGCGGCGGCCGGGTCCACGGCAGGCGCGGCCGTCGGGTCCACGGCAGGCGCGGCCGTCGGGTCCACGGCAGGCGCGGCGGCGGCCGGGGCTGCGGCGGGCTCTGCGGCGACCGGATCGGCGGCGGGCGCGGCGGCGGCCGGGTCCACGGCAGGCGCGGCGGCGACCGGATCGGCGGCGGCGGGCGCGGCGGCCGGGTCGGCGACGGGCGCGGCGGCGGCCGGGGCTGCGGTGTCCGCTGCCTGCGGGTGGTTCTGCGGTACGGCGGACCCGGTCGGGGTCCCGGCTTCGTGCGGGACGTCGCCGGCGGGCTGCTGAAGGTCCTGGGCGTGCAGCACGGCCGGCCGGATCGCCTCCTCGGTCTCCGGCGCGCCCTCGGCGGGGGCCGGGACGGCGCCGGGTGCGTCCGGGGCGCCGGGGAGGTCCGCGCCCGGCCGAGCGGGAGCGGCGGCCGCGGGCTCGGTCTGCTGGGGCGCGGTCTGCGGGGTCGTGTCCTCGACGGCGGCCCCGTCGGCGGACTCGTCCGCGCCCGGTGCGGCCGTCGCCTGGGCGGCGGTGACCGGCTGGGCCTGCGCGCCGTCCACGGCGGCGGCTGCACCGGCGGACGGAGCCGCGTCGGCGGTCTGCGGGGCCTCGGCCGACTCGGCGGCAACGGGCGCCTGCACGGGCTCGGCCGGCTCGGTGGCAACGGGCGCCTGCACCGGCTCGGTGGGCTGTCCGGCCTCGGTGGGCGGCACGGCTGCGCCCGGCTGCGCGTCCTCCGCGGCCTGTGCGACCTCGGCGGCCTGCACGTCCCCGGCGGACTCGGCGGGTGCGGCCGGCGGGGCCGCCTCGGCCTCCGGTGCGGTCACGGCGCCGGCGGTCTCCGCGGGCTGCGCGCCGTCCGCGGCCGGGGCCGAAACGGTCTGCCCTGCCGGGTCCGCGAGGGGTGCCTCGGCAGCCGGGGCCAGCGGGCCCGACCCGTCCTGCGCCGGCTCCGGCGCGGGGGCACCGCCCTCGGGCACGGCGACGCCGTCCGCCGGAGCAGCCGGGTCCGCGGCCACCGGGGCACCGGCGGCGTCGGCCCCGCCGTCACCGGCAGCCGCGTCGGCCGCGGCGGCGACCGGAGCCTGCGCGCCCTCGGCGCCCCCGGCGTCCTGCGCCACCGTCGTCCCGGCGTCCTGCGCAACGTCCTGCTCCGCGGCCGCCGGGGCGTGCTCGGGGCCCTGGGCCGCAGGTGACTGGGCGTCCTCGGGCCGGCCGGCGGGCGGGGTGTCCGCCCCGTCGTGGTTGTGCGCCGGCTGCACGCCGTCGTGTCCGTGGACGCCGTGCGGCCGGGCGGGGGCGGGGTCGCCGCCGGGGTGCGCCGGAGCCGCCGTCTGGTGCGCGAGGCGGGCCATCGGGGCCGGGGCCGCGTCGGCCGGTTCGGCGGGTGCCGCCGTCCCGGCGGCCGGCGCCTGCGGGCCGGGCTGGGCCGGGGCGGCCGGGGCGGCGCCCCAGGGGGCCGCGCTCTGCGGGGCCGTGTCGCTCAGCGGCTGCGGCTGGGGCTGCGGCTGGGGCTGCGCGTCGAGGTGCTCGGGGCCGGTGGCCGGCGGGCCGGGCTGCCGTACCGGTGCTCCGGCGGGTCCGCGGTCGGCGAGGGAGCGGACCGGGCTCGCGGAGGTGTCGGGGATGGGCGGGCCGAGGTGCAGGGGGCGGCGCGGCGGCTGCGGCGCGGCCGCCGGATCGTGCGGCGCCGAGAGGATGGGCGACGGCGGCACCGACGACGGGCCCGGGTCGGGAAGGCGGACGCCGCCGAGGTCGACGGAGCCGGTGTCGCGGCCGGACGTCTCGTGCGGGCCCGGCTCGTGGACGGCCTCCACCACCGGTTCGGGGGCGGGGGGCGGCACCTCGTTGCCCCACGCGCCCGCAGCACCCGGCAGCAGCAGGTCCTCGTCCTCGGCGTGCGCCTCGGAGAGGTAGGTGTACACGCCGTGCGCGGGGGCGCCCGGCTGCTCCACCATCCCTGCGCTCTCCGGCTGCCCCTCGCCCGGGACCTGGCCGGTGTCCGTCATGCGTACCCCTCGCCCATCGGTTAGTGCTTCTACGACCAGCTCACCCGGAACGGCGCACCGACCGCCCCGCAGTGAAGAACGAGCGTCCGTGCCCGGCGGCACGAACGACCCGCCGGAAAAGGCGACAAAGCCATTCAGTGGCATTGTCCCGGCCGTTCCCCCGTCGCGTCAGCATGATCCGCGACAGCCGGCTGTGGACTGCGCCACGTCGTGCGTCCTCCGGTTCGCCGTACCGCACCCACCGCGAAACGGGCGGGCGTTCCGGACATTGGCGAACGAAGTTCGGGCCACCGGTGCGGTACAACGATCGGCCAGCCTACCTCGCGCAGTACGACAACAGGATCACGGGGCGCGATCCGGCGGGCCCTCCCGCCGCCCGGCCGCCGTCCCTCAGCGCGGCGTCTCGCGCAGCGGCAACTCGCCCGTGAGCAGGAACGCGACGCTCCGCTCGGTCTCCGTCCAGGCCCTGGTGTCGAGTCCGACGGACTGCAGCAGGGCGCACTCGACCCGGTATCCGTGCTCGGTCAGGTCGCGGCCGACGACCTCGGCCGCGTCGCGGGTCGCGGCGTGCGTGACGATGCGCTGCGGGCGCCGGTCGGCGACCGCGGAGACGACGGCCGGTCCCCCGCCGCCGACCCGTACGACGTCCGGTTCGGGAAGGCTCTCCAGGACGTGGGGGGCGCTGCCGTGCACGATCTGCAGCTGGACGCCGAAGCGCCGTGCGACGCCCTCGGTGCGGGCGCAGGCCGCCGGGTCGCGGTCGACGGCGATGACGGCCGCCCCGGCGCGCGCGGCCTCGGTGGCGAACGCTCCGCTGCCGCAGCCGATGTCCCAGACGAGGTCGCCCACCCGGGGTCCCAGCCGGGCGAGTTGGGCGGCGCGGAGCAGCTCCGTCTCGCCCTCGCCGAGGCCGCCGCCCGGTACGGCGCCGTAGGTCTCGTCGGGCTGCACCCAGCCGCGCGGGCCGGCGCCCGGATCGCGTCCGGCGATCCAGCCGCCGCCCTCCGCCGCGCCGGCCGGGCCGCCGATGACGATGACGACGTTGGGGTCGCGCCAGGTGTGGTCGGCCGCCTTGTCGGAGGTCACGACGGTGACCTGCTCGCGTGCGGTGCCCAGTTCCTCGCAGATGACGAAGGTGCGGTGCACGCCCTCCAGCAGCAGCCCGAGTTCGGCGGGGCCGGCGCCCGGTGCGGTGAGGACGGCGACCTTGGTGTGGGCGCGGCAGACGTTCACGGCCCTGCGCAGGGTGCGCGGGTGGGCGACGACCACCTGGGCGTCGTCCCAGGGCATGCCGGCGCGGGCGAAGGCGGCGGCGACGGAGGAGACGGCGGGGACGACCTCGACCTCCAGGCCGAACTCCGGCGCGCGCAGGGTGCGGACGACGCCGAAGAAACCGGGGTCGCCGTCGGCGAGCACGACCGCGGTGCCGCGGTGGGCGGCGATGCGGCGGGCGGCCAGGGGGAGGCTGCCCAGGCGGATGCGTTCGGCGGTGGGGGGCACCTCGGGGAGCGCCAGGTGGTGGGCGGCGCCGGCCACCAGTGTGGCGGCGCCGAGGGCGGCCCGCGCCGTGTCGGTCAGCGGCGAGCCGTCCCAGCCGATCACCGTGACCCGGTCGGCCATCGTCGTCAGTCTCCCGTGGGTTATGCGCGCGTCTTCGTGAAATGCCCGGTGCGGGCTCCGTGAGGGTACCCGGTGCGGTGGTCCGGCCCGGTGCCCGCGGACTCAGTTCCAGTCCGGGTACGAGGTGAAACCGCCCCTGTCGGCCAGTTGCTCGCTGACCCCGGTGAGGTCCTCCGGCAGCAGGCTCCAGACGATGACGTCGGTGCGCACCTCGCTCCAGACGCCGTCCGCGGTCCTGGTGCGCGCCGTCCAGGCGTTGCGGAGCACGCCCTCGCTGATGCAGCCGATCTTCTGGGCCACCTGCTGGGAGGCGGTGTTGCCGGCGGCGGTGCGCAGTTCCAGCCGTTCGAACTTGCGGTCGTGGAAGAACCACTGGGCGATGGCCAGGGCGGCTTCGCAGGCGTAGCCCTCGCCGCGGGCCCAGGGGGCGATGACGTAGGCGAGTTCGCTGGAGCGGACGCGCCAGTCCGTGTTCTTCAGGCGGACGGTGCCGACGAGCCGCTGGGTGAGGAACTCGGTGACGGCGAGGACGATGCCGCGCCCCCCGGTGCGTATCTGCGGGGCGCGCCGGGTGATCCACCGGTGGGCGTCGGCCTCGGTGTACGGGTGGGGCACCGTGGTCCACGCGACGACCTGCTCGTCGTTCATCATCTCGACCAGGGCGGGCGCGTCGTCCTCGTCGAGGGGACGCAGCACCAACCGCTCCGTGCTGATGGAGATGTTGGGGAAGGTGCTCGTCATGCGCCGCTCCGTAACCTTCGGATGATGACCTCGAAGAAACCGTCAGGACCGCCAGGCCTGCTGAACTGCCCAGCATGCAGCATGAAACCACTGGAACGCACGACGGGGTCCGCCCCCCACTGCCGCGAGGGCGTGGGGGGCGGACCCACCGGGTGAGGGAGCGGACCCCGTGCGCCGGAGGACGCCGGGCCGGCGCCGCCGGCCGCCGGCCGGGCGGGCCCTGTTCGGGGGGCGGCCCGGCGGCGCGCGGCGGCTCGCAGAGGCTGTGACGGCTCGGAGCGCCGCGAGGGCTCGGAGCGTCGCGAGGGCTCAGAAGGACGGGATGACCGAGCCCTGGTACTTGTCCTCGATGAACTTCTTCACCTCGGGCGAGGTGAGGAGGCGCGCCAGCTTCTTGACCCGCGGGTCCTTCTCCTCGCCCTTCTTCACGGCGAGGAAGTTGCCGTACGGGTTGTTCTTCGCGGACTCCAGGACGAGGGCGTCCGCGGCGGGCTTCAGGCCCGCGGAGATGGCGTAGTTGCCGTTGACGACGGCCGCGTCCACGTCGTCCAGGGACCGCGGGGTCTGCGCGGCCTCGACCTCCTTGAACTTGAGGTTCTTGGGGTTCTTGGCGATGTCCTGCGGGGTGGCCTCGGTGCCGACGCCGCCCTTGAGGGTGATGAGCCCGTTGGCGGCGAGCAGCTTCAGGGCGCGGGCCTCGTTGACGGAGTCGTTCGGGACGGCGATGGTCGCACCGCTCTTGAGGGCGTCGGCCTTCTTCACCTTGTGGGAGTAGAGGCCGAGCGGCTCCAGGTGCACCGTGACGACGGGCACGATGTGCGTGCCGCGCTTCTTGTTGAAGTCGTCGAGGTACGGCTGGTTCTGGAAGTAGTTGGCGTCCACGTCGCCGTCCTCGGTCGCCGTGTTCGGCGTGATGTAGTCGGTGAACTCGCGGACCTGCAGGTCGAGGCCCGCCTTCTTCGCCAGGTTCTTCTTGACGAAGTCGAGGATCTCGGCGTGCGGGGTCGGGCTCGCGGCGACGACCAGCGGGCCGGTGTGGCCGGAGGAGCCGGAGTCCTTGTCGGCGCCGCAGGCGGTCAGCCCGAGGGTGAGGGCTCCGGCGGCGAGGACGGCGGTGGTGAGCTTGGCGGTGTTACGCACGAAAAGTGCCTTTCCTTCTGGGTGGTGCGACCCCGTCGCGGGTGAACGGGGAGTCCGGGGTGCGGGTCAGGCGACCTTGCTGATGTCGGCCGCCGCGGGCTCCTTGGCCTTGAGCAGCCGGAGCCTGGGGGCGGGGCCGGAGCGGGCGCCGCGGCTGTGCAGGGAGCGGGCCGCGAGGTCGCCGGCGAACTGGATGACGGTGATGACGACGGCGAGGATTGCGACGATCACCCACATCAGTCCGGTCTCGAAGCGCTGGTAGCCGTAGCGGACGGCGAGGTCGCCGAGGCCGCCGGCGCCGACGGTGCCGGCCATCGCGGAGTAGCCGATGAGGGCGACGACGGTGGTGGTCGCGGAGGCGATCAGCGAGGGGAGGGCCTCCGGCACCAGGACCTTGCGGACGATGGTGAAGGTGCTGCCGCCCATCGACTGGACGGCCTCGACCAGCCCGCCGTCCACTTCGCGGACGGCCGTCTCGACGAGCCGGGCGAAGAAGGGGATGGCGCCGATGGCGAGGGGCACGATGGCGGCGTCCCGGCCGATGCTGGTGCCGGTCACGAACCGGGTGAAGTCGGTCAGCGCGACCATCAGGATGATGAACGGCATCGAGCGGGTGATGTTCACGACCTGCCCGAGCACCTTGTTGACGACGACGTTCTGCAGCAGGCCGCCGCGTTCGGTGAGGACGAGCAGGATGCCGAGCGGCAGCCCGCCGACGACCGCGATGACCGTGGACCACCACACCATGTAGAGGGTGTTCCAGCACTCCGGCCGGAGCAGCTCCCACTTCTCGGACCAGGTCACTTCGCACCCTCCTCGACCAGCGCGGGCTCCCCGCCCACCACGTCGATCTGCAGGCCCTGCTCGCGCAGGAAGCCGATCGGCACCACGTTGTCCTCGTACCGGCCGGGCAGCTCGATGCGCATGCGGCCGATCTGCAGCCCGCCGACGGTGTCGATGGCGGCGCCGAGGATCGAGATGTCGATGTTGTAGGTGCGCGAGAGCTGGGAGATGACCGGCTGGGTGGCGGCCTCGCCCTGGAAGGTGACGTCGAGGACGGTCCGGTCGGCGCCGGAGGCCTCGCCGGCGACCGGGAAGAGCGCGGCGGCGAGCGCGGAGCCCGGGGTGGCGAGCAGCTCGCCGACCGTGCCGGACTCCACGATCCGGCCCCTCTCCATCAGGGCGGCGGAGTCGCAGACCGACTTCACGACGTCCATCTCGTGGGTGATGAGCAGGACGGTGAGGCCCAGTTGCCGGTTCAGGTCGCGCAGCAGCTGGAGGATGGAGCGGGTGGTCTCGGGGTCGAGGGCGCTGGTGGCCTCGTCGGAGAGCAGCACCTTCGGGTCGCCGGCGAGGGCGCGGGCGATGCCGACACGCTGCTTCTGGCCGCCGGAGAGCTGGGCGGGGTAGGCCTTGGCCTTGTCGGCGAGCCCGACCAGGTCCAGCAGTTCGAGCGCCTTGCGGGAACGTTCCCGGCCGGACGTGCCGAGGATCTCCAGCGGCAGCTCGACGTTGTCCTGCACGGTCCGCGAGGACAGCAGGTTGAAGTGCTGGAAGACCATGCCGATGCGGCTGCGGGCGCGGCGCAGTTCCTTGCCGGCGCGCGGTCCGCGTCCGGCCAGGGCGGTGAGGTCCTGCCCGGCGACGGTCACGGTGCCGGACGTGGGGCGCTCCAGCAGGTTGACGCAGCGGATGAGGGAGGACTTGCCGGCGCCGGACTGGCCGATGACGCCGTAGACCTCGCCTTCGCGGACGTGCAGGTCGACGCCGTCGAGGGCGGTGACCTCACGGCCGCGGGAGCGGTAGACCTTGGTCAGGCCCGAGGTGGTGATCACGTGGGTTTCCGTCACTGGGTCGGGTTCGCGGGCGTGGGTGTGCCCGAGGGCGGTTCCCCCCGCTCCAGGCGGCCGGAACGTGGGGAGGAGGGTTCGTGCGTTCCTTCTGGGACGCGGCACGGTTCTCGGGTGGCGGTGGGACCGGGGAGAACGTCGTGTGCGCGGGGCGGCCTCGGACGCCGTACGACCGGTGACGGGCGTCGAAGTGGCCACGGCTCTCGCTTCGGGGCGCGAGGCTCAGGTGGTGCGGGGGCCCTCTAGAAGGCGCACATTCGACAGGGACACATACAACGAGCACCGGGCGTCGTGGTCGCCTCGGTCGCCGGGGTGCGGTCGCTCGTCGTGGTCATGCGGTCAGTAAACCAGACGGACGCTCCCGGCCGGGCGCGGGTGTCCGCATGGTGGACAGCGGCGGACGGGTGCGGCCCACGTGCCGGGATCTTCCGTCGCGCGCCCCTGACCAGGCCCGACAGGGGCCGCGACGCCGCCCCGCCGGGCGGGCGCCCGGCTTCCGCCGCGGGCGGCTGTGGCCAACACCACGGCGTCCGGGCGGGAGCGCGCCGCCCGCCGGGGGCCGTCGCGGGGGCGTCACCGTCGCGGTCCGGCCCCGCGGCGTACGGCGGGGTCGGCCGCGGTGGGCCGTTTGCGCCGTATTAAGGTCGCCGCATGCTCACTGTCCTGACGCTGGTGACCGGGGTCGCCGCGCTGCTGCTCGCCGCGTGGTGCGGCTGGGCCGCGTACCGCGACCAGCCGACCAAGGACTGGCACTTCATCGGCATGGCTGTGGTGTCGCTGCTGGCCGCGGCGCAGTTGGTGATCGGGATCGTGCAGCTGGCACGGGGCGAGAAGCCGGCGCAGGGCACGACGATCTTCGTGTCCTATCTGCTGGGCGCGTTCGCCTGCATCCCGGCGGCCGGTTTCCTGTCGCTGGCCGAGCGGACGCGCTGGGGCTCGGTGACGGCCGCGGCCGGCGGCGTGGTGCTGGCCGTGCTCGAGGTACGGCTCTACGACATCTGGGGAGGCTGAGGTGACGGCCGCGGAGGAGAAGCCGGCCCGGTTGACCAGCGGGCCGGGCCTGCTGCTCGTCTGGTTCTACGGCGTGATGGTCGTCGGGGCTCTGTCGCGTTCGGCGTACCAGATCGCCACGGAGTTCGACCGGGCGCCGCTGGCGTACACGCTGTCGGCCGTGGCCGGGGTCGTGTACGGGTTCATCACCTACACGCTGGTCCGGGGCGGGGAGACCGCCCGGCGGGCGGCCCTGGTGTGCTGCGCCGCCGAGCTGGCCGGCGTGCTGGTCGTGGGGACGTGGACGCTGGTGGAACCGTCCGCGTTCCCGGACGCGACCGTGTGGTCCGACTACGGGATGGGGTACGTCTTCATCCCCGTGCTGCTGCCCCTCACCGCGCTGTACTGGCTGCGCAGGGCGGCCGCCCGCCGGGGAGCCTGAGGGGGCGCCGGCGGGCGCGGGACCTCAGGCCGTCCGCGCGTACTCCCCCGCCGCCTTCTCCAGGACGATCATCTCCACCCCGTCGGCGCCCTTGGCCCGGCCCACCGCCTCGTAGCCGGCCCGGCGGTACAGCCGGAGGCTGCCCTCGCTGCGGTGGCCGGCGACGAGGCGGAACCGGACGGCGCCGCGCTCCTCCGCCAGCGCCGCCTCGGCCGCGCGCAGCAGACGGGCGCCGATCCCGTGGCCCTGCAGGCGCGGGTGGACGCAGAGCTTGCCGATGGCCGCGGCGCCGTCCTCGGTCACCTTGCCGCGCACCGAGCCGACGACCTCGTCGCCGAGCCGGGCGACGAAGACGCAGTCGGCGGCGACCTCCTGGCGGACGGAGTCCAGGGTCTGGACGAGCGGGTCGATGCGGTAGTTGCCGTACAGCGCCGCCTCGCTCTGGAAGCACAGGTACTGGAGCCTGAAGATCTGCTCCGCGTCCTGCTCGGTCGCCACCGAGATGGTCACGCTCATGCCCATGTGCGCATGCCTCCCGCTCACCTGATCGCTGTCGTCCCCCACTCCTATCCCCGCGCCTCGCGGGAAGCAACCTCCGGTGTGAGCAAACGACGCAGACATCCCAGACATCTGGAGCGTTCCGGACCGAGACTGCCCTGTGAGATACCCAACTCCCCCGCGATCTCCCGGTATGTCAGGTCCTTCGGGGAGAGCAGGGCGTCGAGGAGACGGGGGCAGCGCCCGGGCAGCCGGCGGACCGCGTCCCGCAGGGCGCGGTACCGGGCGGCCCTGAGGACGTGCTGCTCGGGGTCGGACCGGGTGTCGTCGGCCGGCTCGGCGCCGTAGGGGCGTTCGAGCCGGGTGGTCCGGCGGCTGCGCCGGGCCTCGGCGCGGACGGCCTTGCGCAGCCAGCCCTGCGGATCCGGCGGCGGCCCGTCGGACTCCAGCCGCTCCAGGAGCCGGAGCCAGACGGCCTGCTCCAGGTCGCCCGGTTCGCCCCCGCACGCATATGCCTCGGCGGAGGCTTCCGCGGTGAGCAGCGGGTGCAGGGCGGTCACCAAGTCGTGCGTCATATGCGCTACGACGAGCCGCCCCGGCGGCGGGTTGCCGCGGCGGCCCGCCAACACTCCTAACGGGGTGCCCGCGCGTGCGGCGGTTGACGCGCTCAGCCCTTGAGGAAGTCCTCGCGGGCGAGCACGCCGGTGTCGGGGTTGTCGGTGAAGACGCCGTCGATCCCGGTGCCGAAGTACCGCCGGTAGGCGCCGAAGACGTCGCCGTAGCCGTCGGCCGCACCGCCCCGGCGGTACTCGGCCGGCAGGAAGGGGTTCTCGTTGCGCAGGGTGTACGGGTGCAGGATCAGCCCGACCCGGTGCGCGTCGGAGACCAGCGTGGTGGGCTCGGCCAGGGTGCCGTCGGCGTTCCTCGGGACGACCAGGTCCAGGGTGGGGCCGATGCCCTGCGCGTAACCGGCGATCTCCCGCAGGCCCTTGGGGGTGACGAGGTCGGCGACCGTGCGCGGGTCCCCGGCCTCGGCGAGGTCCCACGGGCGGCTGTCGGCCGAGGAGAGCAGGAGGACCAGCGGGTTGTCGACGAGCCGGTTCAGCCGCTGGATGCTCGTCGGCTCGAAGGACTGCAGGATCACCGGGGCGTTCCGGCCGTCCTTGCCGTGCCTGCGCAGCAGCTTCGCCACCCGCTCCTCCAGGCCGAGGCCCAGGTTGCGGAAGTAGGTGGGGTGCTTGATCTCGGGGTAGATCCACACCTGCCTGCCGCGCCTGCGGGTCTGCTCGTCCTGCCAGGCGAGGACCTCGGCGAAGGTGGGGATGTCCCAGCGGCCGTCGTAGAGGGTGTTGTGCGGCCGGTTGGCCGGGATGCGCTCGACGGCCCGCAGCGTCTTCAGCTCCGCCAGGGTGAAGTCCTCGGTGAACCAGCCGGTGGTGGGGACGCCGTCCACCGACTTGGTGGTCCTGCGGCCGGCGAACTCGGGGCGGGAGGCGACGTCCGTGGTGCCGCCGATCTCGGGTTCGTGCCGGCAGACCAGGTGGCCGTCCTTGGTGGACACGAGGTCACCCGCCTCGACCACGTCGGCGCCCAGGTCCAGGGCCAGCTCGTAGGAGCCGAAGGTGTGCTCGGGCCGGTAGCCGCTGGCGCCCCGGTGGCCGATGACCGTCGGCACCGGCAGGCCCTTCAGCCCGCGCCTGCCGGGCGCGGCCGTCCCCGGTCCGGCGGCGCCGGCCGCGCCGGGCAGTGAGAGGACCGCTCCGCCCGCGCCCAGCACCGCGGCGCCCAGCAGCGCCCGCCGTCCCGTGCCCCGCGTCCGCCCGTCGCCCTGGTCGCTGTCCATCTGCACTCCTCCTGCCGCCTCGGCCGTCCGTCTCCCGCCGGCGCGCCCCTGAGGGGCTCCGCGCCGTCGGTGCGGGCCGATCGTAGGCGCGGGCGGATGACGGGCGGGAGGCCCCGGCGCGAACACCCGGGTGCCGGCGGGTGGCCCGCGAGAACCGGAGGTGACGAGCCGTCGGCGCGCGGGCACCCGGGGGCGGCGCGACGTCCGTCACATCGCCGCGGGGGTGCGACACGCCGTCCCGGGTGCGCCACCGCAGGTGAACCAGCGTCAACACTTCGTAAGACCTCGGTGAACCGGGTGTTCCCGACGTGCGCGCGGGCCCGGGCCGCGAGTAATGTCCTCACCTGCACAGACTCATATCGCTTCCCTCGCCGTCGGAGGACCCGTTGTCCCGCTTCGCGCTCATCAAGGCAGTGCTCGGACCGATCATGCGCCTGATGTTCCGCCCACAGGTGGAAGGCGCGGAGCACATCCCGGGCGAGGGCCCGGTCATCCTCGCCGGCAACCACCTCACCTTCATCGACTCCATCGTGCTGCCGATCGTCACCAAGCGGCAGGTGTGCTTCATCGGCAAGGACGAGTACGTCACCGGCAAGGGCTTCAAGGGCCGGCTGATGGCGTGGTTCTTCACCGGCGTCGGCATGGTCCCGGTGGACCGGGACGGGGCGAGCGGTGGTGTGGCCGCGCTGATGACCGGCCGTCGCATCCTGGAGGAGGGCAGGGTCTTCGGCATCTACCCCGAGGGCACCCGCTCGCCCGACGGCCGGCTGTACCGGGGCCGCACCGGCATCGCGCGGCTGACGCTGATGACCGGCGCGCCGGTGGTCCCGTTCGCGGTGATCGGCACGGACAAGCTGCAGCCGGGCGGCCGGGGCATCCCGCGGCCCGGGCGGGTCACCGTCCGCTTCGGCGAGGCCATGGAGTTCTCCCGCTACGAGGGCATGGACCGGGACCGGTACGTGCTGCGGGCCGTGACCGACTCGGTGATGGCCGAGGTGATGCGGCTGTCCGGGCAGGAGTACGTGGACGTGTACGCCACCAAGGCGAAGGCCGCCTGAGCCGGCCGCAGCCGGGCGGGCGCGGTGGTCCGCGTCCGTCCGCCTGCCGGTGGAAATTGCGCCGGACCCGTCGGGCATTCGGCCGTATCCACGGAGCCGCACAACGGCATGACATGTCTTATTTAGGCATGTTCACACCTTCTCGGCGTACCCTGCTCCGTGTCCCGTTGGCCGCCGCCGGCGCGGGACTCGTAGGAGCCTGCACCAGCTCCGGCTCCGAGCCCCGCTCCGGACCCCAGCACGGGGACGGCCGGGCGGAGTTCGTCCCTCCGGGGCCCCGGGGGTACGTCAACCCCTCGGACCCCGAGGTGCTGGCCGCGGAGCGCAAGCGCGGCGCCGGCCGGGTCCGCACCCTCCGGTTCACCGCCGCCGAGAGCACGCTGGACCTCGGCGGCCCGTCGGTGCGCACCTGGGCGTACGACGAGACGCTGCCGGGACCGCTGGTCCGGGTCACCGCCGGCGACGTGCTCGACCTGACGCTCGCCAACCGGCTGCCCGAGCCGACCACGCTGCACTCCCACGGGGTGCGTCTGCGCTGCGACATGGACGGCACCCCGGACCTGACCCAGCGGGCCGTCGAGCCCGGGGCCGACTTCCGCTACCGGTTCACCGTCCGGTATCCGGGCACCTACCTGCTCCACTCCCACCAGGGGATGCAGGCCGACCGCGCGCTGTACGCGCCCCTCGTCGTCGACGACCCCAGAGAACCCCTCTCCTACGACAAGGAGTGGCTCGTCGTCCTGGACGACTGGCTCGACGGCGTGCAGGGCTCCACCCCCGAGGAGGTGCTGGGCCAGCTCAAGCCCGGCGCGGAGAATGCCATGCACGGCATGGCGATGGGATCCGGACACGGCAGCCCGTCCCCCGGCCGGACCGCCGGCGCGCACCCGTCCCCGTCCAGGAAGCCGGCCGGCCCCTCCCGGGTGCTGCACGGCTCCCACAGCCGGATGCTGCACGGGGAGGGCGGCAACGTCGCCCACCCCTACTACCTCGCGAACGGGCGCGTGGGCACGAGCCCCTCGGTGTTCCGCTGCCGTCCCGGCGACCGCGTCCGGCTGCGCATCGTCAACGCCGGTTCCGACACCGCCTTCCGGGTGGCGCTGGGCGGCCACACGATGACCGTCACGCACACGGACGGCTATCCGGTGCGGCACAAGAAGACCGACGCCCTGCTCGTCGGCATGGCCGAGCGGTACGACGTCCTGGTCACCGCCAAGGACGGCGTCTTCCCGCTCGTCGCGCTCGCCGAGGGCAAGAAGGGCAGCGCGCTGGCCGTCCTGCGCACCGGCAAGGGCAAGGAGCTGCCCGCCCCGGGCGTCCGGCCGGACGAGCTCGACGGCAAGGTCGTCCCCGCCCGGCGGCTCGTGCCGGACGAGTCCGTGGCGCTGCCCGACCGCGAGGTGGACCGCGAACTGCGCATCCGGGTCACCGGCTCGATGGAGAAGTTCGACTGGGGCTTCGACCACCGGCCGTTCGACGTGCGCCGGCGCTATCCGGTCAAGGCCGGGGAACGGGTGCGGCTCACCCTCATCAACGCCACCGACATGTGGCATCCGCTGCATCTGCACGGGCACACCTTCGCGCTGTCCGGGGTGAACGCCGTCGGCGCGCTGAAGGACACGGCGGTGGTGCTGCCGCACCGGAAGCTGGTCGTCGACTTCGACGCCGACAATCCCGGGTTGTGGATGCTGCACTGCCACAACCAGTACCACTCGGAGTCCGGGATGATGACGGTGCTCGGGTACCGGCGCTGACAGGCCTGCCGGGCGCGGCGGCCGGCCGCGCGGTCCCCCGCGCCCCGGCCGGGCCGCCTCAGCCCGCGCGGTCCGGCCGCTGCCGCCCCAGCAGGAACCAGGACGCCGCCGACGCCGCCAGCAGGACCGCCGCGCCAGCGGCCGAGGCCAGGTGCAGGCCGTGGACGAAGCTGTCGCGGGCCGCCGCCAGCAGCGCCTCCGACCGGTGCGGGGGCAGGTGGGCCGCGGCCTCCACCGCCGCGCCCAGGGACTCGTGGGCCTCGGCCGGGGTGCCGGGCGGGCCGGTGAACCCGCGGTAGACGCCGGTCACGATGGAGCCGAGCAGGGCGATCCCCAGGGCCGCGCCCAGTTCGTACGCCGTCTCGGACACCGCCGAGGCCGCGCCCGCCTGGCCGTTCGGGACGCCGGAGAGGATGACGTCGGCCGTCACCGTGAAGGAGAAGCCCGCGCCGACGCCCACGACCAGCAGGGCGGCGCCGAGCGCCGGGTAGCCGGTGGACGGGCCGAGCGTCACCAGGGCGGCCAGGGCCGCGCCGACCGCGGCCAGGCCGCCCGACACCACCGCGCGGACCGAGAAGCGCCGGGCGGCACGCCCGGCGACCAGGCCGGCCGCCACCGCCCCGGCCGCCGCGGGCAGTTCGGCCAGACCCGCCTCGAACGGGCCGCGTCCCTGCACGAGTTGCAGGTACTGGGAGAGGAAGAAGACCAGTCCGGACATGCCGAGGACGGTCAGCAGGTCGGCGAGGACCGCTCCGCTGAAGCCGCGGCGCCGGAACAGACGCATGTCCAGCAGCGGCACCGGCAGGGTGAGCTGGCGGCGGACGAAGCCGTACAGGGCCGCCGCGCCCAGCAGTCCGGCGCCGGCGGTCGTCGGGGTGAGGCCGTCGGTGGCGGCCTCCTTGACCGCGTAGACCAGGCAGATCATGCCGGCCAGCGACAGCACGACGCTGACCAGGTCCCAGGGGCCCGGGTCGGGGTTGCGGGACTCGGGCAGCGTGCGGATGCCGACCAGGACCAGGACGGCCGTCACCGGCAGGTTGATCAGGAAGACCGAGCCCCACCAGAAGTGCTCCAGCAGGAACCCGCCGGCGACGGGGCCGACGGCCGTGCCGGCGGAGGCGGCCGCGCCCCAGACGCCGACGGCGAAGCTGCGCTCCCGCGGGTCGTCGAAGAGGTTGCGGATCAGGGCCAGGGTGGCGGGCATCAGGGTGGCGCCCGCGACGCCGAGCAGCGCCCGGGCCAGGATCAGCAGCTCCGGCGTCGTCGCGTAGGCGTTGAGGACGGACAGCGCGCCGAACGCCGTGGCGCCGCCCAGCAGGATCCGCTTGCGGCCGATCCGGTCGCCGAGGCTGCCCATGGAGACCAGCAGGCCGGCGATGACGAAGGAGTAGACGTCGCCGATCCACAGCAGCTGGGTGCCGGTGGGGTCGAGGTCCTCGCTGATGTAGGGGGTCGCCAGGCCGAGGACGGTGGCGTCGACGGCCACCAGCAGCACGGCCAGGACGAGGACGCTGAGCGCGAGCCAGCGGCCCGGGCGCCGCACCGCCTCGGCCGCGCCGGCCGGCCGCAGGGTGCTGGTCATGGTTCCTCTCTCCGCAGGGCACCGCCGAGCAGCAGCTCGGCGATCATGGTCGGGAAGTCCCGCGCGGCCACCCGGCCGTCCAGGACGGCCCAGGCGCACGAGGCGATCAGCCCGTACAGCGCCTCGGTGAGCCAGGCCGGGGTGAGCTCGGCGCGGAACTCGCCGCTGCGCTGTCCGCGCTGGAACAGGGCGCCGATCCGGTTGTCCAGGCGCTGCCAGCCGTCGTTCTGCCGGTCGCTCTCCCACAGCTGGTTCTCGCCGTACAGGAACGCGAGCAGCCCGGCGGCGGGCTGGATCTCGCGCAGCAGCCGGCGGACGGCCTCGGCCGCGGGGCCCTCCTCCGGCCGTGCCCGGTCCAGCGCCGCCTCGCACTCGGCGATGCCGAGCGACTCCAGCGCCCGGACGAGCGCGTCGCGGCCGGCGAAGTGGCGGTGCAGCGTGGCCCGGCTGATGCCGGCGGCCTTGGCGACCTCGTCCATGGTCGCGGTGGACTTGCGGGTCAGCAGGGCGGCTGCGCTGCGCAGCACATGGTCGCGGTCGAAGGCCATGAGACGAGCATAGACCAAGTGAGACGCTCTTGTCTCACCGAAGGCGGACGTGTCTCACTCCGGTCGGCGGTACGGGGTGAGCGCGGGGTGAGGGCGGGGTGTGCCGTCAGTGCCAGGGCAGCCGGCCGCGCCGCTCCCAGTAGGCACGCGGGTCCTCCGCCAGCCCGGCGAGGCGGGCGAGCTGGTCCTCGTCGAGGTCGACGGCGGGAGCGTGCAGATTGGAGACCAGCTGGGCGACGGTCGCCGCGCCGGACAGGACGACTCCGGCCCACGGCTGCCGCAGGACCAGGGCGAGGGCCACCGCGTCGCAGCCGAGCCCCGTCGCGGCGGCCACCTCCTTCAGCGCGTCCGGGGCGTGCGGAGCGGCCAGCCGGCCGTTGGCCATGCCCTCCTTGACGATCACGGTGAGCCCGGCGGCGTGCGCCTCGGCGAGGGCGGGGCCGGCCGAGGTCTCCAGGGCGTTGAACGTCGACTGGACGGTACGGAACAGGGGCGCGCCGTCGACCGTCACGGCGAGCGCGGCGCGGATCGCGTCGGCCTGGGCCGGGCCGCTGGTGGAGAAGCCCACGGTGAGGCCGCCGGCCGCGGCCTCCGCGAGCCTGGCGTGCAGTTCCCGGTCGGTGAGGGCCGGGCTGTCCGGGGTCACCGAGTGGATCTGGTAGAGGTCGAGCCGGTCGCCGAGCAGGGCGTCGGTCTCGGCGCGCTGCCGTTCGTACGCGGCGAGGCTGTGGTCCTTGACCTCGTGCGTCCCGGCGTCCGCCGACCAGCCGGCGGTGTAGGTGTAGCCCCATTTGCTGCCCACCACGACGTCGCCGGCGTCGGGGCGGGCCTTCAGCCAGCCGGCCAGGAACTCCTCGGAGCGGCCGTAGGAACGGGCAGCGTCGATGTAGCGCACGCCCTGGGCATAGGCGGCGTCGAGGAGTTCGTGGGTGCGGGTGCGCAGGGTCTCCACGCTGCGGTCGGCTCCGAGGTCCCGGTCGCGGCCGAGGTTGATGTAGCCGGGGCGGCCGACGGCGGCCAGGCCCAGGCCGATGTGGCAGGTCGGGGTGGTCGCTGCGGCCAGTCGCGCGAAGGACATCGCGGGCTCCGTGTGGTCGGCTCCAGTGCGGCTCCGACCAACGTAACCCGCGACGGCCCGGCGGTCCGTCCAGGAACGCGGTGCGTCCCGCGTCCCCCAGGACTCCCGCCTCAGCTCTGCTTCTTGGCCTGCGCCCACCGGTGCTGGCCCGCCACGTCCGCCTTGAGCTCGGCCAACTGGACGGCGACCGCGCTCGGGGCCGTGCCGCCGCGGCCGCTGCGGGAGGCGAGGGCGCCGGGGACGTCGAGGACCGTGCGGACCTCGGGGGTGAGGTGGGCGGAGATCTTCGCGAACTGCTCGTCCGTGAGCTCGTCCAGTTCCTTGCCCTCGGCCTCGGCGACCTTGACGCACTCCCCGGCGACCTCGTGCGCCACGCGGAACGGCACGCCCCGCCTGACCAGCCACTCGGCGATGTCGGTGGCGAGGGAGAAACCGGCCGGGGCCAGCTCCTCCATGCGCTCGCGGTGGACGGTGAGCGTGGCGATCATGCCGGTGAACGCGGGGAGCAGCACCTCGAGCTGGTCGCAGGAGTCGAAGACGGGCTCCTTGTCCTCCTGCAGGTCGCGGTTGTAGGCGAGGGGGAGGGCCTTCAGGGTCGCCATGAGGCCGGTCAGATTGCCGATCAGGCGGCCGGACTTGCCGCGGGCCAGCTCCGCGATGTCCGGGTTCTTCTTCTGCGGCATGATCGAGGAGCCGGTGGAGAAGGCGTCGTGCAGGGTGACGAAGGAGAACTCCTTCGTGTTCCAGATGATGATCTCCTCGGCGATCCGGGAGAGGTTCACGCCGATCATCGCGGTGACGAACGCGAACTCGGCGACGAAGTCACGGGAGGCCGTGCCGTCGATGGAGTTGCCCGCGCTGCCGTGCTCGAACCCGAGGTCCCGTGCGACCGCCTCCGGGTCCAGGCCCAGGGAGGAACCCGCGAGGGCGCCGGAACCGTACGGCGACACCGCCGTCCGCTCGTCCCACTGGCGCAGCCGCTCGGCGTCCCGGGACAGGGCCTGCACATGGGCCAGGACGTGGTGGGCGAAGAGCACCGGCTGGGCGTGCTGGAGGTGGGTGCGGCCGGGCATCGCCACGTCCGGGTGGGCCTCGGCCAGGCCGATGAGCGCGTCCTGGAGGTCGGCGATCAGACCGCCGATGATCCGGGCGTGGTCCCGCAGGTACATGCGGAACAGGGTCGCCACCTGGTCGTTCCGGGACCGGCCGGCGCGGAGTTTGCCGCCGAGGTCGGGGCCGAGGCGCTCCAGCAGGCCGCGCTCCAGGGCCGTGTGGACGTCCTCGTCGGCGAGGGTGCCCGTGAAGGCGCCGGAGGCGACGTCCGCCTCCAGCCGGTCGAGCCCGGCGATCATGCGCCGCAGTTCGTCCTCGGTGAGGAGCCCTGCCCGGTGCAGCACGCGGGCGTGGGCGCGCGAACCGGCGATGTCGTAGGGCGCGAGCCGCCAGTCGAAGTGGACGGACGCGGACAGCTTCGCCAGGGCCTCGGCGGGGCCGTCGGCGAAACGGCCGCCCCAGAGCCGTACGTCACCGCTGTTGCTGCTCACTTGCGTTGCTCCTCGAAGCTCTCGATGTGCCACCGCCTCCCCGGCCCTTGCAGGCGGGGAGGCGGCTGTCAGGCGGATGCGTGTGAGGTGACCCGATGGCGGCGGGCGCCGGTGCGCCTACGCCAGGTCCCGCTTGGCGGCGATCTTCGACGACAGGCTGTAGATGTCGATGAAGCCCTTCGCCGCGGACTGGTCGAAGGTGTCGCCGGTGTCGTAGGTGGCGAGGTTGAAGTCGTACAGGGACTGCGGGGAGCGCCGGCCGGTGACGACGGCGCGGCCGCCGTGCAGGGTCATCCGGATGTCGCCGGAGACGTGCCGGCTGGCCTCGTCGATGAAGCCGTCCAGGGCGCGCTTGAGCGGGGAGAACCACTGGCCGTCGTAGACCAGTTCGCCCCAGCGCTGCTCGACCTGCCGCTTGTAGCGGGCCAGTTCGCGCTCGACGGTGACGTTCTCCAGCTCCTGGTGGGCGGTGATCAGGGCGATCGCGCCCGGGGCTTCGTACACCTCGCGGGACTTGATGCCCACGAGCCGGTCCTCGACCATGTCGATCCGGCCGATGCCCTGGGCGCCGGCGCGCTCGTTGAGCTGCTGGATGGCCTGCAGGACGGTGACGGGCCTGCCGTCGAGGGCGACCGGGACGCCCTCCTGGAAGGTGATGACCACCTCGTCGGCCTCGCGCGGCAGGGCCGGGTTGGAGGTGTACTCGTAGATGTCCTCGATCGGGGCGTTCCAGATGTCCTCGAGGAAGCCGGTCTCGACGGCGCGTCCGAAGACGTTCTGGTCGATGGAGTACGGGGACTTCTTCGTGGTGGCGATCGGGAGCTGCTTCTCCTCGCAGAAGGCGATCGCCTTGTCCCGGGTCATCGCGTAGTCGCGGACCGGGGCGATGCACTTCAGGTCGGGGGCGAGGGCGACGATGCCGGCCTCGAAGCGGACCTGGTCGTTGCCCTTGCCGGTGCAGCCGTGGGCGACCGTGGTGGCGCCGTGCTTCCTGGCGGCGGCGACCAGGTGCTTGACGATCGCCGGCCGGGACAGGGCGGAGACCAGCGGGTAGCGGTCCATGTAGAGGGCGTTGGCCTTGATCGCCGGGAGGCAGTACTCGTCGGCGAACTCGTCCTTGGCGTCCGCGACCTCGGCCTCGACGGCGCCGCACGCGAGGGCGCGCTTGCGGATCACGTCCAGGTCCTCGCCGCCCTGGCCGACGTCGACCGCAACGGCGATGACCTCGGCGCCCGTCTCCTCGGCGATCCAGCCGATGGCGACGGAGGTGTCCAGACCGCCTGAATAGGCGAGTACGACGCGCTCGGTCACGGGTTTCTCCTCACGTGCATTCGCTGACATGCATGAGTATGCAGGGTCCTGCATGATTCGTCAATCAGCCCGCGGGCGCGCCTGTCGCCACCGGCCCGGGCGGACCACCCGGCGCCGGCGACGGCGCCCGCCGGCCGGGCGGTGCGGTGCGCCCTCGGCCGGGCGGACCCCGCGCGGCACGTCGCGATCGGGACCGCGCCGGACGCGACCGGGCCCACCCGCCACCGACCGCCCCCGGCCCCCGGCCCCCTGGGCGACGCGGGGGCCGGGCGATCGGCCGGAGCCGGCCGCACGCCGGGGCGTTACCGGGGGTCACCCCAGTTCGCGGGTGTTCGGCGGGGCTCTGAACACTCCGCCGACGCGGCACGTATCTGTGGGCCAAGGGTCAAGTCCACGGAGGAACCGTGACCACCACGCTCGCAGGCGGACGTGCCGCCCGCCGACAGACGATGCGCCGCATCCGTCCGCGCCGCTCCCCGGCCGTCCCGCTGCTGATCGCCGTCTGGGCGGGTGCGGCGGCCGTGCTGTGGCTCTGGTGGCACGACACCCCGTCCATCGCCGACGACACCGGCCGCATCCTCAACGCGGGCCGCATCACCGGCCTGCTGGCCGGCTACCTCATGGCGCTCGTCGTGCTGCAGATGGCGCGGGTCCCCGCGCTGGAGCGGCGGGTCGGCTCCGACCGGGTGGCCCGCTGGCACGCGATGAGCGGCCGGTACACGCTGTGCCTGGTCCTCGCGCACGTCTTCCTCACCATGTGGGGGTACGCGCTGCAGGCGGGCAGGTCGCTCGGCGACATCGTCCGGCAGACCACCGAGTCCGTCGGCCGGCTCCCGGACATGGGCAAGGCGGCGATCGGCCTCGGCCTGTTCGTGGTGATCGGCCTCACCTCCGCCGGCGTGATCCGCCGCCGGCTGCCGTACGACGCCTGGTACCACGTGCACCTGCTGACGTACGCGGCGGTGTACCTGACGTTCTGGCACCAGATCAGCACCGGCAACGACTTCGCGGTGGAACCGGCCGCCAGGACCTTCTGGTACGGGCTGTACGGCGCGGTCACCGCACTGGTGGTCTGGTACCGCATCCTCACCCCAGTCCGCCTGAACCTCCGGCACCGCATGCGCGTGGAAGCGGTGATCGAGGAGACGCCCGGCATCGTGTCGGTGCTGATCAGCGGGCGCAAGCTGCACCGGATGGGCGCCGAGGCGGGGCAGTTCTTCCGCTGGCGGTTCCTCGCCCCCGGCATGCGCTTCAGCTCGCACCCGTACTCCCTCTCGGCCGCACCGCGCCCCGGCATGCTGCGGATCACGGTGAAGGCCATCGGCGACCACAGCTCCCGGCTGCGCGAGCTGGCGCCCGGCACCAGGGTGTGGGCGGAGGGGCCGTACGGCGCGCTGACCGCGCAGCGGCGCAGCAGGGGCAAGGTGCTGCTGGTCGCGGGCGGCGTCGGCATCACGCCGATGCGGGCGCTGTTCGAGACGCTGCCCGGCGCCGCCGGTGACATCACCCTCCTGTACCGGGCCAACACCACCCAGGACCTGGCGCTGTGGGACGAGCTGGCGGCGATCGCGAAGGAACGCGGCGCCCGGCTGATGTACGCGGTGAACAGCCCGGAGGGCGAACGGCCGGACATCTCCGCGGAGAACCTCCAGCGGAAGATCCCGGACATCGACCGGCACGACGTGTTCATGTGCGGCCCGCCCGGCTTCGCGCAGTCGGTGTACGAGGCACTGCGCGGCGCGGGGGTTCCCGCCCGCCGTATCCACCACGAGTCGTTCGAGATGTGAGCGGAGCTGCGAAGCGATGAGGAAGAGCCACCCCGTTCGGCGGGTCGTGCTGGCCACCGCCGCGACGGTGTCCGGTGTCGTGCTGCTGCTGTCGCTGAAGCCGGCGTCGGATCCGGCCGCCGCGTCGGCCGCGGGCGCGGGCGGGCAGCGGTCGGCGGCCCAGGAGGCCCCGCAGGGCGGGGCGCAGGCCCCCGCCGGCTCCGGCACGGTGACCGGTGACGCCGTCCGGACGCAGTACGGGCCGGTGCAGGTGCGGCTGACCGTCAGCGGCGGGAAGATCACCGAGGCGGAGGCGGTCCGGGCGCCCGAGGGCGGCCTCAGCGGCCAGAAGACGCAGCTCGCCGTCCCCCGGCTCAACCAGGAGGCCGTGGCGGCGCAGAGCGCGCGGATCGACGCGGTGTCCGGGGCGACGTACACCAGCGAGGGGTACAGGAAGTCGCTGCAGTCGGCACTGGACCGGATGAAGCCGGCCGCCCCGGGTGCGTCCGGTGCGGCGCCGGCGCGCACGGTCACCGGCAAGGCGGTGCGGACCCCGTACGGGCCGGTGCAGGTGCGGATCACGGTCAGCGGCGGCAAGGTCACCGCGGCGCAGGCGGTCCGGGCGCCCGAGGACGGCCTCAGCGGCCAGAAGACGCGGCTCGCCGTCCCCCGGCTCAACCAGGAGGCCGTGGCGGCGGGCAGCGCGGACATCGACGCCGTCTCCGGCGCCACCTACACCAGCACCGGTTACCGGCAGTCCCTGCAGTCGGCCCTGGACCAGGCCGGTGGCTGACCCGGCGGCCGGGCCGGCCGGGCCTCCCGCCGCGGTGCGTCACGCGGAGGAGGTCATGGGCACCGTCTTCTCGTTCGACGTGCGCGGCGGGGAACCGGCCGCGGTGCGCTCGGCGCTCGCCGCGGCCGTCGCCGGTCTGCACCGGGCGGACGCGCTCTTCAGCACCTACCGGCAGGACAGCGAGGTGTCGCGGCTGGCCCGGGGTGAGCTGAGCCCCGACCGGTGCGCTCCCGAGGTGGCCGAGGTGCTGGAGCTGGCGGCCGAGGCGGAGCGGGTGAGCGAGGGCTGGTTCAGCACCCGGTACCGGGGTGTGCCCGACCCGACCGGGATCGTCAAGGGCTGGGCCGCCGAGCGGGCGGCGCGGACCCTGGCCGCGGTGGACGGGGTGTGCGGGGTCAGCGTCAACGGGGGCGGGGACGTGCAGATGCTCGGTGCGCCGGAGCCGCAGCGGGCCTGGCGGGTCGGGGTCGCCGATCCGCTCCGTCCCGGCGGGCTGGCGGCGGTGATCTCCGCGGCGGGGGCGGAGGAGCTGTCGGTGGCGACGTCCGGGACGGCGGAGCGCGGCGCGCACATCGTGGATCCGCGGACGGGCCGGCCCGCGGTGACGGACCTCGTGGCGGTGACCGTGGTCGGCCCCCGCCTGACCTGGGTGGACTGCTGGGCCACGGCGGCGTTCGCGATGGGGTCGCGGGCGGGACTGGCCTGGCTGGAGTCCCTGCCGGACGTGGAGGCCCTCCTGATCACGGCGGGCGACGAGGTCCGCTGCACGGACGGCCTGGCCACGAGACTGGGCTGAACGGAGCCCCGCCGCTCCCGACGGAGACACGGTGGACCGGCCCCGGGCACGGCTGCGGTGAACGGCCCCGGCGAAGCGGCACGGAACCACGCGCCCAGCCGCACCGAACCCGCAGCGAGAACCCCGGCCGGCTCCCCCGCAGAGCCGGCGCACCGCCCCACCGGCCGACGACCGCCGCGGACCCACGGCAGGCCGCCGCACCCCACTCCCGCGCTGGGCTGAGAGAGACCGCGCGCCAGCGGTACGGGACCCACCGCTTCCACTGGCGGGGCGGCGCACCGCGCAACCACCGCGACCGGACCCCGCCGACCGGACCCCGCAGCCGACCCCCGCGGAAGCCGGCACTCCGCCCGCTCCCCCGCTGCGGCGGCGCACCGCGCGAGCGCCGTACGGCGGGCCGTCCGCGGCCGGTGTGTCGGCAGGGGGCCGCACGCCCGGGCGAGGGGTCGGCGCGCGCCCGTGCCTCAGTGGCCGTTCTGGGCCAGCCGGAGCAGGTGGTCGGCCAGGGCCTGGCCCCCGCTCGGGTCGCGGCTGATGAGCAGCAGCGTGTCGTCGCCGGCGATCGTGCCCAGGATGTCGTGCAGTTCGGCCTGGTCGATGGCGGAGGCCAGGAACTGCGCGGCCCCCGGCGGAGTGCGCAGGACCACGAGGTTCGCCGAGGCCTCGGCGGAGATCAGCAGCTCCTGGGACAGGCGCCGCATCCGCTCCTCCTTCGCCGACTCCCCCAGCGGAGCGCGCGGCGTGCGGAAGCCCCCCTCGCTGGGCACCGCGTAGATGAGGTCGCCGTCGGTGTTGCGGATCTTCACCGCGTTCAGCTCGTCGAGGTCCCGCGACAGCGTCGCCTGCGTGACGCTCAGCCCGTCGTCGGCGAGCAGCTTGGCCAATTGGCTCTGGGAGCGCACCGGCTGCCGGTTGAGGATGTCCACGATCCGGCGGTGCCGCGCGGTGCGGGTCTGCGGCACGGCGGGCCCTGCCCCGGCCGCCTGCTCGTGGTCCTGCGCCTGGCTCATCGTCGTCTCATTCTCCGGGTCGTCCGTCCCCGTTCGCCGGGTCCGCCTGCTCGAGGATGCCGGGCAGCGCCTGGAGCAGGGCGCCCGCCTCGTCGTCGCGGAGGTTCAGCGGCGGCATCAGCCGTACGACGTCGGGGACGGGCGCGTTCACCAGGAACCCGGCCTCCTGGGCCGCCTGCTGCACCTGCGGTGCGCACGGCCCGGTGAGCACGATACCCAGGAGCAGGCCCGCACCCCGGACATGATCGATCAGCGGGTGGTCCAGGGCCTCGATCCCCTCCCGCAGTTGCTCGCCCTGCCGTTTGACGTTCTCCAGCAGGCCCTCGCCGGCGACGGTCTCCAGCACGGCGAGTCCGGCGGCGCAGGCGACGGGGTTGCCGCCGAAGGTGGTCCCGTGGTGGCCGGGGCCGAGCAGTTCGGCGGCGCGGCCGAAGGCGACGGTGGCGCCGAGGGGGAGGCCGCCGCCGAGCTGCTTGGCGAGGGTGACGACGTCCGGCAGGACGCCCTCGTGGGCCTGGTAGGCGAACCAGGTCCCGGTGCGGCCGACACCGGTCTGGACCTCGTCCAGGACGAGCAGGGCGCCGGTGGCGGCGGTGATCGCGCGGGCGGCCTTGAGGTAGCCGGCCGGGGGGACGACCACGCCGTTCTCGCCCTGGACCGGTTCGATGATCACCAGGGCGGTGTCCTCGGTGACGGCGGCGGCCAGTGCCTGGGCGTCGCCGTAGGGGACGTGGGTGACCTCGCCGGGCAGCGGCAGGAACGGTTCCCGCTTCGCGGGCTGGCCGGTGAGCGCGAGGGCGCCCATCGTGCGGCCGTGGAAGCCGCCCGCGGTGGCGACGGCGCGGGTGCGCCCGGTGAGCCGGCCGATCTTGAAGGCGGCCTCGTTGGCCTCGGCGCCGGAGTTGCAGAAGAAGACGCGGCCGTCCCGGCCGAAGAGCTGCAGGAGCCGTTCGGCGAGGGCGACGGTGGGCTCGGCCATGAAGAAGTTGGAGATGTGGCCCAGGGAGGAGATCTGCCGGGTCACGGCCTCGACGATCGCGGGGTGGGCGTGGCCGAGGGCGTTGGTGGCGATGCCGCCGACGAAGTCGAGGTAGGCGCGGCCGTCGGCGTCCCACACCGTCAGGCCCTCGCCCCGCACGAGCGGCAGGCGCGGGGTGCCGTAGTTGTTCATGAGCGCGCCCTGCCACCGCGCGGTCAGCTCCTCGTTGCTCATGACTCCCCCTGTTCGTCCGGCTCGTCGTCGGGCACGACCATGGTGCCGATGCCCTCGTCGGTGAAGATCTCCAGCAGGATGGAGTGCTGGACCCGGCCGTCGATGATGCGCGCGGTGGTGACGCCGTTGCGGACGGCGTGCAGGCAGCCCTCCATCTTCGGCACCATGCCGGAGCTCAGCTCCGGCAGCAGTTTCTCCAGCTGGGAGGCGGTGAGGCGGCTGATCACCTCGTCGGAGTCCGGCCAGTCCTCGTAGAGGCCCTCGACGTCGGTGAGGACCATGAGGGTCTCGGCGCCCAGTGCCGCCGCGAGCGCCGCGGCCGCCGTGTCGGCGTTGACGTTGTAGACGTGCCCGTCGTCCTGGCTGCGGGCGATGGAGGAGACGACCGGGATGCGGCCGTCGGCGAGCAGGGCCTCGATCGCGCCGGTGTCGATCGCGGTGATCTCGCCGACCCGCCCGATGTCGACCGGTTCGCCGTCGATCTCGGGCCGGTGCCGGGTGGCGGTGATGGTGTGCGCGTCCTCGCCGGTCAGTCCCACGGCCAGCGGGCCGTGCCGGTTCAGCAGGCCGACCAGTTCGCGCTGCACCTGCCCCGCGAGCACCATGCGTACGACGTCCATGGCGTCCTCGGTGGTGACGCGCAGGCCCGCCTTGAACTCGCTGACGATGCCGTGCCGGTCGAGGGCGGCGCTGATCTGCGGGCCGCCGCCGTGCACCACGACGGGCTTGAGGCCGGCGTGGTGCAGGAACACGACGTCCTGGGCGAACGCGGCCTTCAGCGCGTCGTCGACCATGGCGTTGCCGCCGAACTTGATCACGACGGTCCTGCCGTTGTGCCGGACCAGCCAGGGCAGCGCCTCGATGAGGATCTGGGCCTTGGGCAGAGCGGTGTGCTTCCGGGTGACGTTGCTCATGAGGAGTACGCGCTGTTCTCGTGGACGTAGTCGGCGGTGAGGTCGTTGGTCCAGATGGTGGCGGTCTCCGAGCCGGCGGCGAGGTCGGCGACGATGTGCACCTCGCGGTAGCGCATGTCGACGAGCTCGCGGTCCTCGCCCACCGAACCGTTCTTGCACACCCAGACGCCGTTGATGGCGACGTTGAGCCGGTCGGGTTCGAAGGCGGCGGAGGTGGTGCCGATGGCGGACAGCACGCGGCCCCAGTTGGGGTCCTCGCCGTGCAGGGCGCACTTGAGGAGGGTGTTGCGGGCGATGGAGCGGCCCACCTCGACGGCGTCCTCCTCGGTCGCGGCGTTGATCACCTCCACCTTGATGTCCTTGCTGGCGCCCTCGGCGTCCCCGACGAGCTGCCGGCCCAGGTCGGCGCAGACGGCCCGGACCGCCTCGGCGAACTCCGCGGGGTCCGGGGTCACTCCGGCGGCGCCGGAGGCGAGCAGCAGCACCGTGTCGTTGGTGGACATGCAGCCGTCGGAGTCGACCCGGTCGAAGGTGACCCTGGTGGCCGCGCGGAGGGCCTCGTCCAGGGTGGCGCTGTCCACGTCGGCGTCGGTGGTCAGGACGGCCAGCATGGTGGCGAGGCCCGGGGCGAGCATGCCCGCGCCCTTGGCCATGCCGCCGACGGTCCAGCCGTTCCCGGTCACCACCGCGGTCTTGTGGACGGTGTCCGTGGTCTTGATGGCGATGGCGGCCTTCTCGCCGCCGTGCTCGGAGAGCTGGGCGGCGGCCTTCTCCACGCCCGGCAGCAGCCTGTCCATCGGGAGGTGCACGCCGATGAGGCCGGTGGAGCACACGGCGATCTCGATGGCGCCCCGGCCGAGGACCTCGGCGGCCTTCTCGGCGGTGGCGTGGGCGTCCTGGAAGCCCTTCGGGCCGGTGCAGGCGTTGGCGCCGCCGGAGTTGAGCACCACGGCGGAGACCTGTCCGGCCTTGAGCACCTGCTCCGACCACAGGACGGGGGCGGCCTTGACGCGGTTGGAGGTGAACACGCCCGCGGCGGCGCGGCGGGGCCCGTCGTTGACCACGAGGGCCAGGTCCGGGGTGCCGTTGTCCTTGATCCCGGCGGCGATGCCCGCCGCCGTGAATCCCTTGGCTGCCGTGACGCTCACGGTGCGACTCCGATCGTGGAAAGCCCCGTGGTCTCGTCGAGCCCCAGGGCGAGGTTCATGCTCTGGACGGCACCGCCCGCGGTGCCCTTGGTCAGGTTGTCGATGGCGCTGATCGCGATGACGCGGCCGGCGGCGGCGTCGTACGCGACCTGCACGTGCACGGCGTTGGAGCCGTGGACGGCGGCCGTGGAGGGCCACCGGCCCTCGGGGAGCAGGTGGACGAAGGGCTCGTCGGCGTACGCCTTCTCGTAGGCGGCGCGTACGGAGTCCGCCGTCACCCCGGCGGCCGCGGGGGCGCTGCACGTGGCGAGGATCCCCCGGGGCATCGGCGCCAGGGTCGGCGTGAAGGAGACGGAGACCCGCTCCCCCGCCACGGCGCTGAGGTTCTGGATCATCTCGGGGGTGTGCCGGTGGCCGCCGCCGACGCCGTACGGCGTCATGGAGCCCATGACCTCGCTGCCGAGCAGGTGCGGCTTGGGCGTTCTGCCCGCGCCGGAGGTGCCGGACGCGGCGACGATCACGGCCTCGGGTCCGGCGAGCCCGGCCGCGTAGGCCGGGAACAGGGCGAGGGAGACGGCGGTGGGGTAGCAGCCGGGCACCGCGATGCGCCTGGACCCCTCGAGCGCGGCGCGGGCGCCCGGCAGTTCGGGGAGGCCGTACGGCCAGGTGCCGGCGTGCGGGGAGCCGTAGAAGGCCTCCCAGTCGGCCGGGTCCTTCAGCCGGAAGTCGGCGCCCATGTCGATCACGAGGACGTCCGGCCCGAGGTGTTCGGCGACGGCGGCGGACTGCCCGTGCGGCAGCGCCAGGAAGACCACGTCGTGCCCGGCGAGGGCCTCCGGGGTGGTCTCGCCGAGCACCCGGCCGGCCAGCGGCAGCAGGTGCGGCTGGAGCGCGCCGAGCCGCTGTCCGGCGTTGGCGTTGCCGGTCAGGGCGCCGATCTCGACCTCGGGGTGTGCGAGGAGCAGCCGCAGGACTTCTCCGCCCGCGTATCCGCTCGCTCCGGCCACCGCCGCGCGTACTGCCATGTCCACCCTCCTCTGGATGGCATGACTATACGTATCGCTGCACGTTTATGCAATGGATCGGGGGGCGCCGTCCGGCGTCGGGGCCGCCGCAGGGACGCGTCAGCGGCGCTCGGAGCGCTCGCCCCGCCGGGCCGCGCCTACAGCGCGGGCCGCCGCGTCCGGGGCCGCGGCGGGCGCGAACGCCCCGGCCCGTAAGCTCGGCGTCATGGATGCGCTGGAGCCGTACGGGGAGCGGGGCCGCCCGGGAGAGGGAGCGGCGGGGCCGGACGGGCGGACCGGACGGAGTGCGGACGGGTACTGGCCGGTGGCCGACGTGCTCGCCCATCTCGCGGGGCGCTGGCGCGTCGAGCGGACCGTGCGGGACCTGGCCGGCGGCGCCGAAGGGCGCTTCACGGGGACGACCGTCTTCCGCGCGCTGCCGGACGGCGGACTGCTGCACGAGGAGTCCGGCACCTTCACCTGGCAGGGTGTGGCGCGGCCGGCCACGCGGACCCTGCGCTTCCTGCCGGGCCCCACGCCGGGGCGGGCGGACGTGCGGTTCGCGGACGGGCGGCCCTTCCACGCACTGGACCTGACCACGGGCCGGTACGTCGCCGAGCACCCCTGCGCGGCCGACCTCTACCGCGGCGAGTTCACCGTCCGGGACGCCGACCGCTGGCGCACGGTGTGGCGGGTCGGCGGACCGGCGAAGCACCTCGTGCTGGTCACCGACTACGTGCGCGAGGGCTGAGCCGGTATGCCGTCGAAGCGCAGGTTCCAGCGGCCCGCGCGGCCCGTGACCGTGGTCGTGGACAGCGGGAGGACGTCGAGGTTCCAGTAGCTGGAGGGCGGCGCGTTCAGGACGTAGAGCAGGGCGGCGCGGATCACGGACGGCTCGGCCACCGCGACGATCCGGCCGCCGTCGTCGGCCGGCCGGGTGTCCAGCCAGCCGCCCACCCGGGAGATGAACGCCAGCAGGGGCTCGCCGCCGTGCGGGCTGGACCGCGGGTCGGCCAGCCACGCGTCCACCGCCGCCGGTTCCCGGGCCATCGCCTCGCCCAGCGTCAGTCCGCGCCAGCGCCCCATGTCGCAGTCGCGGAGCGCCGGTTGCACCAGCGGGGCGTAGCCCAGGGCGGCGCCGGTCGCGCGGCTGCGCGGCGTCGGCGAGCAGTAGCGCAGCTCGGCGGCCGCCAGCGGCAGCAGGGCCCCTACGGCGCGCTCCACCTCGTCCCAGCCGGCCCGGTCCAGCGGCCGGTCGTCCTCGAACCGCTCCGGGAGCAGCGGGCTGCCGCGCGCGGCGGCGACGAACGTCACCCTCAGTGGCATGCGGTGATGGTGGGCCGCCAAGGGGTGCGGGTCAAGAGTGTGTCACCGGGCAGTCATCGGAGGTCTGCGGGCTCCGGCCGGAAAGGGTGCACCATCCACTGCTCGGGGCGGTCCAGCGGCCGGAAGCCGACCCTCTCGTAGACCGCCTGCGCGTCGTGCGTCGCCAACAGCATGCGGCGCAGCCCGAGCGGCCTCAGATGGTCGCGGATCCGGCCGACGAACGCGGTGCCGATGCCCTTGCCGCGCACCGAGCGGTCGACGTACACGTCCGCGAGCCAGGCGAACAGCGCATGGTCGGTGACCACGCGTGCGTACGCCACCTGTTCGCCCGACGTCGTGTCGTACACCCCGAAGTTGATCGAGGACGCCATGGCGCGCTCGTGCTGCGACCGTGGGCGGCCGATCGCCCAGTACGCGTCGGTGGACAGCCAGCCGTGCACGCGGTCGACGTCGACGCGGTGGGTGTCGGCGGAGAACTCGTATCCCTCGGGAAAGTCCGGTTCATCTCTCATGCGGTGATCCTCACAGGGCCCGCCGGCCCGGTGCGAGCGGATTTCCCAGCACCTCGTCGCATACCTCCCGCAGCCGCCGCACCCCCTCGGCGATCTCCCCGGTGCCGGCCACCGCGGCGAAGCTGAGGCGGACGTGGGCGGCGGGCGGCTCGGCGCTGAAGTAGGGCCGGCCGGGGGTGAGGGCGACGCCCGCGCGCAGGGCCGCCTCGGCCAGCGCCGTCTCCCGGTCGAAGACGCCGGAGGCCCGTGAGCCGCGTCGGGCGCCGTCGGGCAGGCGCAGCCACAGGTGGTAGCCGCCGGTCGGGACGTGCGGCAGGGACAGCTCGGGAAGGTGCCGGGCGAGCGCGCTCGTCATGGCCTCCCGGCGGGTCTTCAACTCGCTCGACAGGGCCCGCAGATGGCGGGGCCAGGCCGGGGAGCCGACGAGTTCCAGGGCCGCCTCCTGCAGCGGCCGGGGCACGAAGAAGCTGTCCACGACCTGGATGGCGCGCAGGCGCTCCAGCACCGGTCCGCGCGCGGCGAGGGCGCTGACCCGGAAGCTGGGCGAGGTGGCCTTGGTGAGCGAGCCGACGTGGACGACCACGCCGTCCGGGTCGTCGGCGGCCAGCGGGCGGGGCAGCGGACCGGCGTCGGCGTGCACGAGCCGGCGCACGAAGTCGTCCTCGACGACGAACGCGCCGGCCTCCCGGGCGATGCGCAGCACCTCGGTGCGCCGGTCCGGGGCCAGGACGGCGCCGGTCGGGTTCTGGAACAGCGGCTGGCAGACGAACACCCGGGCGCCGGTGGCGTGGAAGGCGTCCGCGAGCAGGTCGGGGCGGACCCCGTCGGGGTCCACGGGCACGGGGACGGGCCGCAGGCCGGCCGCACGGGCGAGGGCGAGCATGCCGGGGTAGGTGGGCGACTCCACGAGCACGGGGGCGCCGGGCGGGGCGAGCGCGCGCAGGGCGGTCGCCAGCGCGGCCTGGCCTCCCGCGGCGATCAGCACCTCGGCCGCGGTGACGGCCCCGCCGATGCCGCGCGCGAACCACTCGCGCAGTTCGGGCAGCCCCTCCAGCGGCGGTCTGCCCCAGGCGCCGGGCCGCCGTCCGGCCCGGGCGAGGGCCGCGGCCATGGCCCGCTCCGGCTGCAGGGAGGGGTGCAGGTAGCCGCCGTTGAACTCCAGCACCCCGGGTGGCGGCGCGGCCAGCGAGACGGTGACCCCGGAGGCGTCCACGGTGCGCGGGACGAGGTCGGCGGCGCCGTCGGCGCTCAGCGCGACCTCCTGCCAGGAGGTGTCCCCGGCCGTCGTCCGCGCCGGGTGCGGCCGGGCCCGGAAGGCGCCGGCGCCGGGCCGGGTGACCACGAGGCCCTCGGCGGTGAGCTGGGCGAGGGCCCGCGAGACGGTCACCGGACTCACCCGGAAGCGCTCGACCAGCGCCCTGCTCGACGGCAGCTTTCCACCTGGTGAGTAGCGGTCGAGCTCCTGACGCAACTGATCGACCAGTTCGGCCACGCTGCTACGCTGGTGCATGAGAGCACAGAGTAGCGCTACTACCGCGAGTCCGATAGCAGTCACCGCGCCCCGGCCGGGCACGGGCCCCGGCACCGTGCAGGCCGCCCTCGGCGTGACCGCCTTCTCGCTGACCTTCCCGGCCACCGCCTGGGGCCTGGAGAGCTTCGGTCCCTGGTCGCTGGTCGCGGTGCGCGCGGTCCTGGCCGCCGTCGTCGCCGGAGGCTGCCTGCTCGCGCTGCGGGTGCGGCTCCCGGCACGGCGCCATCTCGCGGGGCTGGCCGTGGTGGCCGCCGGAGTGGTGCTGGGGTTCCCGATGCTCACCACGCTCGCCCTGCAGACCTCCACCACCGCGCACGCGGCCGTCGTGGTGGGGCTGCTGCCCCTGACCACCGCCGCGTTCTCGGCCCTGCGCACCGGTGTCCGCCCCTCCCGCCGGTTCTGGCTGGCGGCGGTCACCGGCGCGGCCGCGGTGCTCGCCTTCACCCTCGGCCAGAGCGGCGGCGCGCTGACGGCCGCCGACGCCTGCCTGTTCGGGGCGCTGCTGGTGTGCGCGGCCGGGTACACCGAGGGCGGCCGGCTGGCCCGGGTGATGCCGGGCTGGCAGGTCATCGGCTGGGCGCTGGTGCTGTGCCTGCCGATCGGCGTGCCGGCCGCCGCGGTCGCGCTGGCGTACGAGCCGGTGCACCCGACCGGGCACGGCATCGCCGGTCTGCTGTGGGTGGCGGTGGGTTCGCAGTTCCTCGGCCTGGTCGTGTGGTACCGGGGCATGGCGGCCATCGGCGTCCCACGGGCCAGCCAGTTGCAGTTGGCCCAGCCGCTGCTCACACTGGTGTGGTCGGCGCTGCTGCTGGGCGAGCACTTCACGGCGGCCGCCCCGCTGACCGCCGTCGCTGTGCTCGTGTGCATCGCCGTCACGCAGCGGTCGTGATCGTGAGGAGGGCCTGTCCGATGCGCGCATCGAAGGGCGACCGGCTTGTCCAGCACGGCAGGGTGGTCGGCCAGCACGACCAGATCACCGAAGTCGTCGAAGTGCTGGGCCAGGAGGGCAACCCGCCCTACCGGGTCCGTTTCCCGGACGGACACGAGGCCGTGATGTCTCCCGGCCCCGACTGCGAGGTCCGTCACCCGGAAGACCGTAGGCAGCAGTAGATCAGTGCGGTGGCTTCGCCGGCCGCCGGTAGTGGTCGGCGACCACCCGCGCCATCGCCCCGATCGGATCGGCGGCCACGTCCCCGGCGGCGAAGAACACGTGCCCGCGCACCTGCGGGTGGCCGGCGGCGAGGGTGAGGTGGCGGGACAGTTCGACCGGGTCCTGCCAGGGCTCGGGCTGTCCGGCGGCGCCCGCCTTGTACAGGGCCTCGCCGATGTACAGGCGCGTCCCGGTGCCCTCGGCGACCTGGGCCCACCACGCCACGAGCCGCGCGTAGTCGGCGGCGGCGAAGCCGATGTGCCAGTACAGCTGCGGGACGACGTAGTCGATCCAGCCGTTGCGGACCCAGGCGCGGGTGTCCGCGTACAGGTCGTCGTACGTCTCCACGCCCGCCCGTGTGTCCGAGCCGCGCGGGTCGGTCGAGGCGTTGCGCCAGACCCCGAAGGGGCTGATCCCGAACCGGGTGCCGGGCCGGACCCGCTCGATCCCGGCCGCCGTCTCCCGCACCAGGGCGTCGATGTTGGCGCGCCGCCAGGCGGCCCGGCTCGGGAAGGCGCCGCCGTGGCGGTCGTAGGCGTCGTCGTCGTCGAAGGTCTGGCCGGCGACCGGGTAGGGGTAGAAGTAGTCGTCGAAGTGGACGGCGTCGACCGGGTACCGGGCGACGGCGTCGAGCATGGCCCGCTGCACGAAGGCGCGGACCTCGGGCAGGCCGGGGTTGTAGTAGAGCCGGCCGCCGTAGGGCACCGCCCAGTCGGGGTGCCTGCGGGCCGGGTGGGAGGCGGCGAGCCGGCCGGGGTCGGTGTGGTTCGCGATCCGGTACGGGTTGAACCAGGCGTGCAGTTCCAGGCCCCGGGCGTGCGCCTCGCGCACCGCGGTGCCGAGCGGGTCCCAGCCCGGGTCCCCGCCCTGGACGCCGGTGAGGTACTCCGACCAGGGCTCGTACGGCGACGGCCACAGGGCGTCGGCCGTGGGCCGCACCTGGAGGACGACCGTGTTGAGCCGGTGGCGCACCGCCCGGTCCAGGTGCGCGATCAGCTCCGCGCGCTGCGCGGCCGCGCCGAGGCCGGGCCGGCTGGGCCAGTCCCGGTTGGCCACGGTCGCGATCCAGACCCCGCGCATCTCCGCGCCGGCCCGCGGGACGCGGGAGGAGGCCGGCCCCGCGCTCCGGGCCGGGACCGCAGGCGCCGCAGCCGCCGCGGCCGCCGCTCCCGGCGCCGTGGCCAGCGTGGACAGCGCCGCCGCCGCGAAGGCCCGCCGTGTCATGCGCCCCATCCGCACACCCCCGTACGCTACGGATCCGCTCCGTCACGGATCGTCCCGCCGACCAGGATGCCCCCACCCGGGCGATCGATCATCGATACCTGGCGGTAACGTGCACGATCGGAGCAGGCGCCGAACCAGGAGTCCTGCCACAGCCGCCACAACCAGCGAAGGGAACGATGTGACCGACATCGAGCGCGTCGGAGTCGTGGGCTGCGGCCAGATGGGCGCGGGCATCGCCGAGGTGTGCGCCCGCGCGGGACTGGACGTCAAGGTCGCCGAGACCACCGGCGAAGCCCTGGAGATCGGCCGTACCCGGCTGTTCAACTCCCTGGCCAAGGCCGCGGACCGCGGCAAGATCACCGAGGAGGAGCGGGACGCCACGCAGGCGCGCCTGAGCTTCACCACCGACCTCGGCGAGTTCGCCGACCGGGACCTGGTCATCGAGGCCGTCGTCGAGAACGAGCAGGTGAAGACCGAGATCTTTCAGGTGCTCGACCAGGTGGTGACCCGGGCCGACGCGATCCTGGCCTCCAACACCTCCTCCATCCCGCTGGTGAAGCTGGCGGTCGCCACCTCCCGCCCGGACCACGTCGTCGGCATCCACTTCTTCAACCCGGCCCCGGTGCAGAGCCTGGTCGAGCTGATCCCGGCGCTCACCACCTCCGAGGGCACCCTCAGCCGCGCCCAGGTCTTCGCCGAGAAGGTGCTGGGCAAGCACGCCATCCGCGCCCAGGACCGCTCCGGGTTCGTGGTGAACGCGCTGCTCGTGCCCTACCTGCTGTCCGCGATCCGGATGTTCGAGTCGGGCATCGCGAGCCGCGAGGACATCGACAACGGCATGGAGATGGGCTGCGCCCACCCGATGGGCCCGCTGAAGCTGTCCGACCTGATCGGCCTGGACACCATCGTCTCCATCGCCAACTCGATGTACGCCGAGTACAAGGAGCCGCTGTACGCCGCTCCCCCGCTGCTGCAGCGCATGGTGGAGGCGGGCCGGCTGGGCCGGAAGACCGGCTCCGGCTTCTACACCTACGGCTGATTACACCGAGCGACGCCCACGGGCCCGGCACCGAGTCGAGTGCCGGGCCCGTTCGTTTCACACACCGTGTGCGCGCCGGGCCCGCATATGCCCGCCACACACGCTCCCCATGCGCCCACCAGGCGAGTTGACTCTCCATGTGCATGCAAGGGATGCGGAACCATCCACTTCGACTACAGAGAGGAGCGGACCCGTGACCGTCGATCCGGAGCATCCCGTGGTCCATGGAGAACTCGCAGAGTTACGGCGCCGCCTCGACGTGGCATATGCCCGCGTCGAGGGGGGACTGGCGCTGCTGAGTCACCGTACGGAGGAGACCGCCAAGGAACTGGACGAGCTGAACTCCCGGATGGCCTCGCTGGAACACGCCCGCTGGCCGCTGCCCTCGCTCGCCGCGCTGACCGCGCTCGGCGCGCTCGTGGTGACCGTCTGGCAGGCGCTGGCCGCCCACTAGCCTTCGGCGAGCCTGAGGTGGTGCAGCAGCAGTAACGCGGCCGCCATGTTGGCGGCCGGGACCTCCCCACGGGCGATCAGGTCGGGGACGAGTTTGAGGTGAACCCATTCCCGCCGGTCCGACTCGAAGTCGTCCACGGGGTGTCCGACGTACTCGCCCCGGTCGGACCAGTAGATGTGGTGCCGGGCGTCGGTGAGGCCGTTGGACGGCTCCACGCTCATGAGGTGGTGCAGGGGCCCCGGCCGCCAGCCGGTCTCCTCCTCGAGTTCCCTGGCCGCCGCGCCGGCGATGTCCTCGCCGTCCTCCACGACGCCCGCGGCCAGTTCCCATCCCCAGCTGTCGGTGATGAAGCGGTGCCGCCACAGCAGCAGCACCTCGTTGGCCTCGTTGACCACCGTGGCCACGGCCACGGGGCGCATCCGGATCACGAAGTGGTCGAGGTGCCGGCCGTCCGGCAACGCGACGTCTGCGAGATTGACGCTGAACCAGCGGTTTTCATACACACTTTTTTCGCTCTGTTTCGTCCACTGCACGGTTCTGCCACCTTTCGCCGAGTAAGTGGCAATATCGCAGCAGGGACAGTGCAGCCCACAGTGCGCCTACAGCGGCACGCGCAGGGCTCCGTCGATGAGTTCGGCGGCCTCGGCGGTACCGGCCGAGCCGCAGCGCACCAGGTGTTCGCGCACGGCGCGCAGTCTGTCGCGCAGCCGCTGGGACTCCATCCCGCGCGCCTGCTCGGCCATCTGCACCGCGGTGGCCACGGCCTTGTCCGCGTCGCCCTGGCGCAGTTCGACGGTGCAGAGCATGGCCAGCCGGTGCACCCGCCCCCGGTCGTGGGCGGGGGTGTCCACGGCCGCCGCCGCGTGGTCCCGCGCGGCGGCGAGCTCCCCGAGGCTCAGCAGCGCCTCGGCCACCTGCACGTTGACGAGTCCCGGCTGCACGTACCCGGTCTCGTCGGGCTCGTGCCCCCGCCGGATCCGCTCGGCCGCCGTCTCCGCGCGCCGGATGCACGCCAGCGCGCTGCCGCCGTCGCCGAGATGCGCGTACGCCTTGGCCTGCATCGCGTACAGGTCGGAGGCGAGCGCCGGCGTGAGGTGCCGGCCGGCGGCCCGCAGCGCGGCCTCGGCGAAGGCGACGGCCTGCCGGTACTCCCGCATGTACAGCGACTGGTTGACCAGCAGCACGATGACGTACGCCCCGAGCCCCCGGTCCCCGCTGGCCTTCGCCAGGCGCAGCGCCTGGTGGAAGTAGCGCTGGGCGAGCCCGTGGGCGTCGGAGTCGTACGCGCAGATGCCCGCGATCGCCACCAGGCCGCCCGTCGCCCGGTGCAGTTGGCGCCCCAGGGCGTCCGTGTAGCCGCCCCGCAGCAGCGGCGCCGCCTCCGCGTTGAGGAAGCCCACGATCCGCGCCCGGGTCGCGATGCCGCCGGCCTTGCGGTACATCTGCTCGTAATGGGCGCGGGCCGCGCGCAGCGTCTCGATGTCGGCCGCCGTGACCGGGTGCCGGCCGCCCCGCGAGACGTCGACGTCCTCCGGCGGGTTCTCCCACTCCCACACCGGCATCACGGCCGGCGTGCCGGTGACGGCCGGGGCGCCCAGCACGTGCGGGCGCTGCTGTTCGTCGGAGCGCCACAGGGCGGTGGCCCGCTCCACGAACCCGCCGAGCGACCCGGTGTGCGGGGCGCTCGGCTCGCCGGGCACGCCGAGCCCGATGTCGTCGAGCGTGACGGGCCGGTGCAGCCGCGCCGCCAGCACCTCGCAGATCAGGTCCGGCACCTGCCCCCGGGGCCGCTGGCCCTTCAGCCACCGGGCCACGGCGGTGTGTTCGTACCGCAGCGCGAGACCGCGTCTGCGTCCCGCCTGGTTGACGTGGGCGGCGAGACCGGCGTGCGAGATCCCCGCCTCGTCCAGGATGGCGTCGAGCAGAGTGTTGGGCTGCATGGAGTGCCCCCGAGTCGGCCTGGTGCGCTCAGCGTAGTGGGTCCGCGTTCACACGGGGTGTGAACGAAGTGCGCGCATCCGGAGCGTGCGCGCTCTGTCGCGCGGCGTGGCCGGCCGGTTGACTGAGGCGCCTCGCAAGAGGCCCGGCCGGGTCGCCGGCTCCCCCTCCGACAGCGGCGGCCCGGCCGGCGGCGGCCACGGCGTCAGCCGGGCCGCGCCGGCTGCGGGCGCGAGGCGGCGGGCCGCCCCGCGTCCCGCGCCGCCGGTTCGCGTCCCCGGCCGTCGCGGAGCACCAGGAGGGCGACGTCGTCGGGCGGGGTGCCGCCGGTGTGCTCGGACAGCGCGGCGAAGACCGTGCGCAGGAGCGCCTGGGGAGCGACCGGGTGGTGGCGCACGGCGTCCGCCAGGGCGTCCGGGAGCGAGAAGAACCTCCCCCGGGCGTCCCGCGCGTCCTCCGCGCCGTCCGTGAAGAGCACCAGGGACGCACCGGGCGGCAGCCGGCCGCACTCGTGGGCGGCCAGGTCCGCCGGCAGCGGGAACGGACCCAGCGGCGGCAGCGGATCGGCGCCCGTGAGCGGCTCGACGCTCGCGCCGCTGATCAGGTACGGCCACGGATGGCCGCAGTTGAGGGCGCGCAGCTCGCCGTCCCCGCCGATCTCCAGGAGCAGGACGGTGACGAACTCCTCGGCGACCGGGGCGCCGGGATCGGGGGCGCCGCTCGCGGGATGTTCGAAGCGGGCGCGTTCGCGCAGGTGGCGGGCGAGGGCGCGGTCCAGTCTGCGGAGCACACGGCCCAGGTCGGGCTCGTCGTGGGCGGCCTCGCGGAAGCTGCCGAGGAGGGCGGCGACGGTGCCGAGGGCGGCCAGGCCGTGCCCCCGTACGTCGCCCATCACCACCCGGACCCCGTGCTCGGTGGCGACGGCCTCGTACAGGTCGCCGCCGACGCGCGCACCGCGGTCGGCGGACAGCTGGGCGGCGGCTGCGTCCAGCCCGCCGAGGCGGGGCGGCAGCGGACGGAGGACGACGTTCTGCGCGGCGTCCGCCGCCCGCCGGGCGAGCCGCAGCTCCCGCTGCAGGGCCCGCCGGGCGTGGAACACCAGGCCGGTGCCCACGGCGAAGAAGACGGCGCTGGTGACGATGCGCGCCCCGAGCCCGTCCTGCTGGGCGAGCGGGCAGCCGACCTTGTAGCCGACGGCCGCGGCGCCCCAGAGCATGGGCAGGACGGCTCCCCGCGCGGTGGGCGCCCGTGCCTTGATGCGGATCATGCCTCTGGTCCCCCGTACGGGCCTGACAGAGCAGACGGACCGGCCCCGGAAGGCCGGTCCGATTCTGTCGGCGGCGACGACCCGGACGGGTCGGTTCACCCCCGGGTGCCACTCGAACGAGTGAGCATCCGTCAGCCGGAGTGCATTTATGCGGCCGGCGCGGGCGCGCCCCGCCGCGGGAGAACGGCGCGGCCGGCCGGGCGGCGCCTGCCGGCCGACCCGAAGGGAAGCGCGGTGCAGATCCGGTCCGGCGACGGCGCCGACGCGCGAAGGTGGACGGCGTCCTCCGACGGCA